>JAFULT010000071.1 GCA_017483145.1 Oscillospiraceae bacterium
AGTTTGCCAAACACCACTTTGCCTTCCAGTTCGTCTGACAGTTCTTCTACAATCGGGCCGATCATCTTGCAGGGACCACACCATGTTGCCCAGAAGTCCACCAGAACAGGAAGCTGATTTTTAAGTACAACTTCTTCAAAATTTTCTTTTGTTATTTCAACTGTCATAATCGTTTCTCCTTTTATTTTTCCAGAAGTTTGGATATTGTATCAAGAACACTGTCTGTCAGTGATTTCTTTGCAGGAGCGGTTTGTTTTGCAGGTGCCGGTTTTGCAACAGGGGAAGGTGCAGAGCCTTCTGCAGATTCCACAGAAACATCCAGCATATCCACCTCAGTTATGTAATCATTTACCTGGTTTTCAATAACTGTGCTGGCCTTGTCCATATTTTCCATAGCTGTAGACAGCTGGGCAAAGGACCGTTCCAGCTGCTGTTCCAGACGGGAAATTTCTGTTTTTACATCCTTTACCTTGTCCATAAGGTCTGCGGCGTTGGCATCAAATTCTGCCTTTGTGCGCCGTGCCTCTTCTGTGGCCCGGTTGATGATCTGCTTGGCGCGGACAGAGGCTTCCACCATACAGGCGGCAATTTCGTCCTGTCTGGATTTCCAGTCTGCATTTTCTTTTTCCAGCATATCCTTCTTTTCAGACAGCCGGTTGTAGTTCTGCTTTATTTCTGAAATTTCCTTGTCCTTGGCCAGGAGCATGCTGCGGTAAGTGTTTACCTGCTTTTTCAGCTGAATGTTATCCTGTTTGATTCCAGCCAGATTTATTGTCAGCTCTGTCACTTTTTCCTGTGAAATATTCAGATTTTCCCCGGTGAGGGACAACTTTTCAGAAAGGGTCCGGATTTCTTCTTCAAGACCCTTCTGAATCTGATTATAATTTTCTGCCTGCTGGCTCATTTCGTTTGACAGACCGTCTATATACTCAAGCACCTGTGTTCTGTCAAAACCTCTGAAGCTCTGCTTAAACAAGATATTTTCCATGATTTCCTCTTTGGGAGCGATTTATTTGCTCTGATTATTTAGAGCTGTTCTTTTTCAGAATGCTGATAACATCGTTGAGATAGTCATCGTCATCTGCAGGTGAGATATGACCTTTGTTGTTGTCATCAAACCAGTTGTTGATACCCAGCTGGCTCTTTGCTTCTTCAACAGGTTTTGCTTCCGGTTTCTTCACATTTGATTCAAAACCTGTGGCAATAACTGTGATTTTCATTTCGTCAACAAGATTTGTATCAAAAGCAGCACCCCAGATGATGTTTGCTTCAGGGTCTGCAGAGCTTGTGATAAGTGTTGCAGCCTGGTCAACTTCATCCAGACCGATATCCGGTGAAGATGTGATGGAGATGATAACACCACGTGCAGAGTCGATGGATGTTTCAAGCAGTGGAGACTGGATAGCCATCATAGCTGCTTCTTCAGCTTTGTTAGGACCGGATGCACGGCCAACACCCATATGCGCATAGCCTGCGTCTTTCATAACTGAACGAACGTCGGCAAAGTCAAGGTTGATGAATGAAGGAACATTGATAAGTTCAGAAACGGATTCAACACCCTGTTTCAGCACGTTGTCAGCCATTTCAAATGCGTTTACCAGTGTGATTTTTTCTTCTGTAGCATATTTCAGTCTTTCGTTAGGAATAACGATAAGGCTGTCCACATTTTTCAGCAGGTTGGAAATACCTGTCTGTGCTTTTGTCATTTTCAGTTTGCCTTCAAAGTTGAAAGGTTTTGTAACGATACCAACTGTGAGAATACCCTGTTCCTTTGCAACTTCTGCCACAACATGAGCTGCACCTGTACCTGTGCCGCCGCCCATACCGGCTGTGATAAATACCATCTGGCAGCCTTTCAGTGCCCGGGCAATTTCGTCACGGCTTTCTTCTGCTGCACGCTGACCGATATCCGGGTCTGCACCTGCACCACGGCCTTTTGTCAGTTTTGCACCCAGCTGTACTTTCTGTGTGGCCTTGGAAGCCATAAGAGCCTGTGCATCTGTGTTCATAGAAATAAATTCAACGCCTTTCAGGCCTGAAACAACCATTCTGTTTACGGCATTGCCACCGCCGCCGCCAACACCGATAACCTTTATGTTAGTAGTGTTCTGCATTTCTTCGTCCAAGTAAAAGCTCATTTTATATTCCTCCACATTGTGTTATTTATTAAAATATGTGCTTTGAAAAGCATAGATAAATTACATTTTTACATACTTATATTTATTATATCATAACAAATTTCAGTAGCTATTTCAATCATTTTTTAGCGACTGTTGTATTAAATTTCAAGACTATTTTTCCGGCTGGAAAATAGCACTGCCGGCCTGTGTGGAATTGATGGTTCCGCGGTCTGTTTCCAGCAGTTCATTGGTAAGCACATGGAAAGACATTTTCAGTTTGTAGTCCATATCCAGCATTGTGCCCAGCTGTATGGTAACCCTGTTGTCGTATGTAAGGGATATTTCCTGCATATCGCTGACTGAAATTTTTGTCACCCCTGCATATTCCGGCCGTGCCAGCTTGTCTATCATTGTAAGCAGGGTTTTGCGGCTGGTTTCGTCTTCAAGGTTGGCCGAAATGCCTGTAAGGCCCTGTGGCGGGGCTGCCTGGGCGGTCAGCTTCTTGAAATTCTGTGAGTAGATTGTATATGTATACATTTCGCCGTCCAGTGTTTCGCCATAATAGGTAGGCACACTGTCTGTGATTGTGATAAGTATCTTGTCCGGCAGCTTGCGGGATACCACTGCTTTTTCCACGTAGGTAAATTCCTGCGGCAGGGCTTCTTCCAATGTTTTTGTGTCTATTTTGAAGATGTTTTCTTCCAGAGGGATGGCGCAGTAGTTTGTGATTTCAACGGCGTCATAACGGGCTGTGCCTTCCACCTCTACCTGGCGCACAATAAACAGAACTTTAAGTGATATAAACAGGCAGATTGCCAGCAGGATAATTACAAGCACCGCTGTTGTAAGCCGGTGACGGGCTTTCTGCTTTCTGATTGTCTTTCTGCTTTTGCGCTGGTTTTCTTCTGCAGGGCGGGCTTTGAGAGTTTTTCTGCCAGCCATTTCCTGCTGTGGATTGCCCGGGTACTGTATAAATTTGCCATTTGGGGCAGAAACAGTTTTAGACGGGTGTGTTACGCCCGCCTTTTTCATATTCTGTGTGCTGTTTCTTCTTTCGTTTTTGCCCAAAATTTAATTTCCTGTCTGTAAATTCAGATTGTTGTAGATGATGTCAAGACAGTCGGCCTTGTGTGCCTGTTTTGCCAGCTGACCCATCTGTTTTGTCTTTGTAATGTCGCTGTACATACTTTCAAATGCAGCTACAATGCTGTCTGCATTCAGGTCTTTTTCTTCAATAAGTACAGCTGCGCCCATATCTGCCAGCACCTTGCCGTTGTGATACTGATGGTTTTCAGCCACATTAGGGGATGGGATAAGGATGGACGCTTTGCCCATACAGGCTATTTCTGCGATTGTAAGTGCGCCGCAGCGTGTGATAAGAATATCTGCTGCTGCCATATATTTTGGAATATCGTACAGGTATTCAAAAACCTGCAGATTTTCTGACTGTTCAATGTTGTTTTCTTTAAGGTAATTTACAAATTCACCTTCGTCATAGCGGCCTACAACATGGTAGTGAACAATGTCTTTTCTGTCCTTGTTATGTAATGCCAGAACCTTCATTGCATCGTTGAGACGCCGTGCACCCAGGGAACCGCCGAAGGAAAGCACCACTGTCTTGCCTTCCACACCCAGCCGGGCACGGGAGGCAGCCACATCAACTGTGGAGATTTCTTCCCTTACAGGATTGCCGCATACGATGCATTTTTCCGGATATGCCATATACTGTGCAGCCTTTTCTGTGGCCACAAACACATAGTCCACCTTTTTGCTCAGCAGTTTGTTGGTAACGCCTGCAAATGCATTCTGTTCGTGTATGGCTGTTCTGATGCCCATCTTTGCCGCCTGCAGCAGGATAGGGCCGGAAACATAGCCGCCTGTGCCGATAACAAGGTCCGGTTTGAAATCATTGATTATCTTTTTTGCCTTTGAGGAGGCAAAAAGAAGATTTTTTACTGTGATAAAGTTTCTTTTGATATTGTTAAGGGTAAGTCTGCGCTGGAAACCTGTAACTTCCATATGGCAGAAAGGATAACCGGCCTTTGTAACAAGACCGTATTCCATACCTTCTTTTCTGCCCACAAACATAATTTCTGCCTGTGGATGTTTTGATTTTATATGCTGTGCAATGGCAAGGGCCGGGTTGATATGACCGGCTGTGCCCCCTGCAGCTACAATAATTTTCATAGATTAACCTCTGTCCAAATTAGCATATCTGGAAACCGAAAGGACAATGCCCATTTCACCCAGAATCATCATAAGGGCTGTGCCGCCTTCAGAGAAGAACGGCAGTGAAATACCTGTGTTTGGTATAGTGCCTGTGGCAACTGCTATATTGAGAAACGCCTGCAGGGTTATCTGCACAATAATGCCGATAACAATCATAGCGCCAAATTTGTCCTTTGCTCTTGTGGCGATGTAAATGCCGCGTGCAAACAGGGCGATAAACAGGATGATAACCATCATACCGCCAACAAAGCCCAGTTCCTCACAGATAATGGCAAAGATAAAGTCGTTCTGGCCTTCCGGCAGGTGGAGATGTTTCTGTCGGCTGTTGCCAAGACCAAGACCGAACAGACCGCCGCTGCCTATTGCAAGACGGCCCATATAGCTCTGATAACCGGCAGCTGTAAGGTCATTTTCCGGATGGAGCCAGTTTTCAATACGGGAGGATGCATAATGGATTGAATCCGGCCAGATAATCAGCACCGAAACAATTGCCACCGCAAGAACGCCGATGCCAAGCATAAACCATTTGGTGTCACAGCCGCCGATAAACATCATAATGGCACCAACAGCACATATGATAACAATACCGGAAAGATGTGGCTGGAAGAACATAAGCACCACGATGGACGCCAGAACCGCCACAAACGGTACAACACCAAACTGGAATGTCTTCATTTTGTCGTAATTCTGCTCAATCATATTTGCAAACATAATGATTACAGCAAATTTAGCGATTTCCGAAGGCTGGAAAGTACCGATATTCTTGATAACAATCCATCTGTTGCAGCCATTGTATTCCGGCATGAACAGAACTATTATCAAAAGGATATAAACCAGACCCATCAGCATAACTGTATAGCGGCGGAAGATATGATAGTCAACCTTTGAGGCAATCAGCATGGCTGCCACACCGATTACAGCAAATATAGCCTGGTCTTTTATATAGTGCAGGCTGTCGCCGTCAAAGCGGTAGATGCCGTAAACATAGCTGGCAGAATACAGCATTACAAGGCCAAAGGCCAGCAGGATAAATGTAATCATCAGCAATGGCATATCCAGCTTGTAGCCTTTTTCTGTAAAACGGAACCATTCCTTTATATTGAATTTTGATTTTACTTTTGCCTTGTCTGCCAAAGTGAAAACCTCTCTTTAAAAAATTTTAATATGCGAAATAAGAAAGAACTGCAAAGATTGCCCGCACTGCAGTGAAAACTGTAACAATTTTCACTTCACTCCAGCCGCTCATTTCATAATGGTGGTGGATAGGGCTCATTTTGAAAATTCTTTTGCCATGTGTTGCCTTGAAGTAAAGCACCTGGATAACAACACTCAGCGCTTCACAGGTGTAGATGATACAGCTGAGAAGAATAATTTCCGGGCGGTTGATTGCCCATGCCATGGCAACCACTGCGCCGCCAAGGAACATACTGCCTGTGTCGCCCATAAATACCTTTGCAGGATAGAAGTTCCATACAAGGAAGCCTGCACAGGCACCTGCGATTGCAACCGCAAACAGTGCATTTGTGTAAAAGCCGTAAGCCGCAGAAATAACCATAAAGCCCAGAGCTACCACAAATGAAACAGATGAACACAGACCGTCAATGCCGTCTGTAAGGTTAACGGCGTTAACCATAAAGATTATGCCCAGGAATACGATTGGGTAATACAGCATTCCCAGTTCAACTGAAAAAGATGTAAACGGAACTGTAACCGTTGTATTGATATGACCGATTACATACTGGCCGTAGAGAAAAGCGGCTGTAACTGCAATCTGACCAACAATTTTGTATCTGGCTTTCAGACCAAGGTTACGTTTCTTTACCACCTTGATATAGTCATCAACAAAGCCGATAAGACCAAAGCCCAGGGCTGTAAGCATACTGATGCACAGGCTTACAACCTGGTTTGTGTATACAACACCTGCAATTGTTTTCAGTTCTGACAGCAGAAGTGAAAAACCGGCACATACGCCGATAAGGCTGCCGCAATAGAACATAAGGCCGCCCATTGTAGGTGTGCCCTGTTTTGTCTGGTGCCATGTAGGGCCGATTTCCTTGATTGTCTGACCAAATTTAACCTTTTTCAGCCAAGGAATAAGGGCAAAACCGCTGACTGCGGTAATGGCAAAAGCCAGAAGTCCTGTAATTAAAAATGAAATCCTTATCATGATTGCTCCTATTTTTCCAAACCTTTGTAAACCTGTTCTATAATGTCTTCAAAACGGCGGCTGTGGCTGGCCTTGAAAACAATCGTGTCCTGTGGCTGCAGATTGGCAATTATGTATTCTCCCAGCTGTTTTTTGTCTTCAAAGCTGAGTGCACCTTCGCCAAAGCCTGCACAGATGTGTTTTGCCCTTTCACCGTGGGTCCACACACAGTCCACACCTTTTTCCTTTGCATATTCGCCTACAGAGCGGTGAAGGGCGGCTTCGTCATCCCCCAGCTCCATCATATCGCCGAATACTGCAATGGTGCGGCCTTTGCCAACTGTTTTTATTGTGTCAACAGCAGCTTTCATTGAATCAGGTGCCGCATTGTAGCAGTCTTCTATAAAGAGGATATCCCCTTTCTGCACAAATTTCTGTCTCTGTCCGGACACCACATAACCTGCAAGATTTGCGGCTACCTGGCGGGCATCAAAGCCCATACGGGAAACCAGAGTGTATGCAGACAGGGCATTCAGCACATTGTGGTCGCCGATCGTCGGAACAACACAAGGGATTTCGCCATATTCTTTGTCCGCAATTGTGAACTGTGTTGTAAGACCAACTGTTCTGATATCCTTTGCCACCACATCTGCAGATGTGTTTTTAATACCATAATAATAAACATTTGCAGGGTTGGTAATCTGTGCCTGTGGCAGATAGTCGTCATCGCCGTTCATCACCAGTATGCCGTCTGCAGGCATACCGTCGCACATTTCCAGTTTGGCTTTAAGGATGTTTTCCCTTGTTTTCAGTCTTTCAAGGTGTGAAATGCCGATGCAGGTGATTACCGCTGCCTTTGGCTTTGCGGCAAGGGACAGTTTGTGCACATCCCCCAGGGCTTCCATACCCATTTCCAGCACGGCAAACCTGTCTTCTTTTGTAAAACCATAAATTGTTTTGGGCATACCCAGTTCGTTGTTCCGGTTGCCTTCTGATTTTACTGTTTTTGCAAACGGGGATATGGCTGCATAGATAAAATCCTTTGCAGTGGTTTTGCCCATACTGCCTGTGACACCGATAACATCAATGTCATATGTATCGCGCACATTGGCGCCCATCTGAATGCTGGCATCCAGCACATTCGGCACGATGGCCTGCATTTCGTCCGGGATATCGTCAATGTGGTTTTCTGTTATAACAAATTCTGCGCCCTTTTCAACAGCGCCTGCGGCATATTTTTCGCCGTTTACGCGTTCGCCGCGGATGGCAATAAATACACTGCCCGGCACAACATCGCGGGAGTCGGATGTGACATGCTTTATAAAGCAATCATTTTTTGGCACAGCAAAGCCTTTTACAAGCTGTGAAAGTAAAATTGCATCCATATATTTTATATTCCTTTGTTGTATTTTTCCATATATTTTGCCACTATTTCATGCTCGTCAAGATAAACTGTAATGCCGTTGAGCACCTGATAATCCTCGTGACCTTTGCCGCATAAAATAAGCGTTTCATTATATTGTAACATATCCAGCGCAATATTTATAGCTTTTCTTCTGTCAACTTCGGTTAAATAAGGAATATTTTTTTCATCAAAGTAACCTGTCATGCTGTCTATGATGGACTGGGGGTCTTCCTTGCGCGGATTATCGCTGGTGAGAACCACAAAATCCGCATATTTTGCCACAGCCTGGGCCATTGCAACGCGTTTGCCGGCATCACGTTCACCGGCTGCACCGAACAGCACCACAAATCGGCCCTGCACAAAGGGGCGCAGGCTGGAAAGGATATTTTCCAGTCCGTCTCCGGTATGGGCATAGTCACATATAACTGTGAACGGTTCTTTTACCAGTATTTCGCATCTGCCTTTTACACCCTTTACATATGAAAGTGCTGCAGCTGTGGATTTTTCATCCATACCTGCCGCCACACAGGCAAGGGCTGCACCCATTGCATTGTGGACAGAGTATTCACCCGGCATAGGGAAATTTACGCGGCTGATGCTGCCTTTGCCCACCAGCAGGAATTTTACGCTGTTGTGGGTAAAGTCTATATTTTTGGCTGTAAAATCTGCCAGATCGCTATGGGCAGAAAATGTGATAACATTTTTGTGCTTATAGCGGTCTGCCACGATTTTACCATAGCTGTCGTCTGTGTTTACAACAATGCTGTCTGAATTTTCAAACAGGATGCATTTTGCATCAAAATAATTTTCCATTGTTTTGTGGTAGTCCAGATGGTCCTGTGTCAGGTTGGTAAACACAGCCACATCGTATCTGATGCCAAAAAGGCGGTTCTGTACCAGTGCCTGACTGGAAACTTCCATAACCACATATTCACAGCCGGATTTATACATCTGTGACAGCAGTGCGTTCAGTTCATATGGCTGTGGGGTGGTGAATTTGGCAGGGATAACCTGTTGGTCTATCATATTCTGCACTGTACCCATAAGCCCCACCTTTTTGCCCTGCTGTTCCAGCAGGTCTTTGATAAGGAATGCAGATGTTGTTTTGCCGTTTGTGCCTGTTATGCCAATCATCTTCATTTTGCGGGATGGATTGTCAAACAGGTTGCCACACATAAGTGCATAGGTCTGGCGGCTGTTTTCCACTATAATCTGGTTTTCCAGCCCCATATCACGCTCGCACACCACCAGCTGTGCACCGATTTCCAGCGCTTTTGCCGCAAATGTGTGACCGTCAAAGCTAAGGCCTTTGCTGCATACAAACACACAGCCCGGTCTTACCTTGCGGGAGTCGTCTGTGACAAAATCTGTGTCAAAGTTTTTTACTGTTCCCTGATATTTTACATCTTTCAGAACTGACTGAATGTTCATATTGCCTCCGTTTATTCTGTGTAATTAGGGTCCCGGTAAGTTACTGTTATTACCGTGCCCATAGGTACTTTGTCCCCTGCATTAGGGCTCTGGCTGACAACACGCACATTGCTGTTGCCGGAATATGCACCTGTTTCTTTCAGGTTGAGCCCCTGTGCTGTAAGGGTTGTTTCCACATATGATGGGGATTTGTTCATAAGGTTAGGCACTGTGACCATAGTGCTTTCACCCTGTTCTGTGTAGGCTACAACGATGCTGCCCACAGTTACTTTCTGGCCGTATGCCGGGAACTGTGATACAACTTTGTTGCCTGTGCCCACTGTTTTTATCTTCAGGCCGGCACGCTGCAGTTTTACTGCCGCCTCTGTTATGTCATAGCCTGTGATGGATGAAACTGTTACGTTTGCTTTGCTCTGCTCTGTAGCACTGTAAACAGGCTCTACACCGATATACGGCAGAATTTCGCCCATAAGGGAGCCTACAACAGGACCCGCAAGAGGACCGCCGTAATAGCCTGCCTCACCTTTTGGTGTATCAAAGAAAATAAGTATGGCGATTTCCGGGTCATCGCAAGGAGCAACACCCAAAAAGGATGCAATATAGTCATCATCTCTTGGTGTGTCCAGTTTCTGTGATGTACCGGATTTGCCGCCTACACGGTAGCCTGCAATATAGGCGTGGCCGCCGTTACCGCTGGTAACGTTTTCCTGCAGGATGCTGCAGATAATTTCGCTGGTCTGTTCGCTGATAACCTGGCGGCGGATTTCCGGTGTAAGGTCCTGCACCACATTGCCGTCTGTGTCCAGCAGCTGTGAAACCAGATGAGGTGTGACAAGGTTGCCGCCGTTTACCGCTGTGGCAACAGCTGTTATCATCTGGATAGGTGTGATTTTGTTTGACTGACCGAAAGCACAGCTGGCAAGTGTAACTGCAGTATGTGTTTCGTCTGTATAGTGAATACTGTTCTGCTCGCCCGGCAGGTCTATGCCTGTTCTTTCAGCAAGACCAAAGGAATAGAAGTAGTCATAGAAAGTCTGTATGCCCATTGCCTGGCCCATTTTGATAAAAGCAGGGTTGCAGGAGTTGATAAGCGCCTGACGGAAGCTTTCTGCCCCGTGACCGTATGTCTGTGAACATTTGATTTTTGTGTCTTCAACAATTTCATAGCCCGGGCAGTAATAGCCGGACGCAAGTGATGCTGCACCGCTGTCCAGTGCTGCGGAAGCTGTAACAATCTTGAAAACAGAGCCCGGTTCATACAGGTCGTTTACCGCCTTGTTGCGCCATTGCCGCTGTCTGGCTTCTGACATGGCCCGCACACGCTGTTCATCGTCTGAAATGGACATAATCTGGTTGTAAAGAGCTTCATTTGTAAGTGCATATGGGTCGTTTGGGTCATAGGCAGGATAGTTTGCAAGGGCAAGTATGGCCCCTGTTTTCACATTCATAACAATGCCTACCGAACCGTTTTCAACCTTGTGCTTTTCTGCGTTCAGTTCAAGGTGTTTTTCAAGATAGTGCTGGATTGTTTCGTCTATTGTCAGCTTCAGGCTGTAGCCGTCTGCAGCTTCATTCAGCACTTCATAGTCTGTGCCCATATCCAGACCCCAGCCGTTTTTGGCAGAGATTACACGGCCTTTTTCGCCGGTAAGCTCTTCGTTGTAGTAACTTTCCAGGCCTGCAAGCCCCTGATTGTCAGAACCGCAGAAGCCAAGGATTGTAGAGGCAAAGTCGCCATATGGGTAATAGCGTTTATAGTCTGCGGCGATGTTCACACCGCTGATTTTGTTTTCCCTGCAGAAATTCTGCACTTCGTCAGCTACAGGTTTGTCAACTTTCTGTTTTATAAGCTGGTAATAATTGTCCTTCTGCAGTTTTTCAAGAATCACAGAAGGCTCTATGTCAAGAATAGAGCCAAGACCGCTGGCTATAAGCTGGTGCTGTTCCTTTTCACTGTCACGGGGGGAAACAGAAATTGTCCACACTGTGGCAGACTGTGCCAGTATTTTGCCGTTGGCATCATAGATGGTACCGCGGTTTGGAGACAGCTCCATTTCGCGCAGCTGTATGGCTGTGGCTTCTGCTTTGTTCTCTTCATAATTCAGAATCTGTATGCGGAACATATTGGCCGCCACCACAAAAAATGCCAGAGCAACGCCAGCGCACAAAACCATTGTGCGCTTTTTCATTTTATTGGTTACATTGGTCTGATTTCTGTGTTTACTCATTGATTTTCCCGGTTTCTTTCCCAGTTTATTAAGCAACTTTAGGCGGAAGATACTACGGACACTTTTTGTCCTTCACTCCCCGCCTAAATTTATACTAAATATTATTTTTTCAAGGCAATAAATATGACATAATCGGCTGTATTGCCTCTGTCAGCTTTTCTTTAACAGGTGACTGACTTACCACAAGTTTATTTTCGCTTTCCAGTTCAACATACTGTTTCTGGGATGAATCCATTTTTACCATACCCAGCTGATTGATTGCATAGCTTTCAATCTGGTCCAGCGTCATGCGGCTTTCAAGAGTGAATTCCAGATAGGCTTTTTCACTTTCAAGAAGAACGATTTCTTCTTCGATATCCGCAATCTGTGTACCTGTTGTTGTGATGGCAGCGTTTGTTGCGATAACAGCTATGATAAGTGTCATAAGTGCAGCAATGCTGATGATATTTGCTATTTTTCTGCCAAGTGAAAACTTGGTCTGAGCTTTGATAAGGATGCTTTCCTTTTTCTCTCTTCTGGCTATCTGTCTTTCCTGTTCCATTTCATAGAAAGAAAGATCATATGCCACATTCATTCTATCCATAGCCGTTTCCCCTTAATTTATTTAAATATTCCCGATTTAATATTCCAGTTTCTCTATAATTCTCAGTTTTGCTGAGCGGCTGCGGCGGTTTTCTTCCTGTTCTGCTTCATCCGCAACCAGAGGTTTGTTTGTTATGATTTCTGCCTTGGCTTTGCCGCCGCAGATACATACCGGCAGTTCCTTTGGACAGGTGCATTTTACTGCCAGTGATTTGAAGTACTATTTTACCATTCTGTCTTCCAGTGAGTGGAATGTGATGATGCACATCCTGCCGCCCACATTCAGCATTTCAAACAGGTCTTCCAGTGCATCCTGCAAAGCACCCAGTTCGTCATTTACTGCAATGCGCAGTGCCTGGAAGGTTTTGCGGGATGGATTTTTGCTTTTTCTTCTTTCTGCAGAAGGATAAGCGCTGTTTACAATTTCAGAAAGCTGCTTTGTAGTGGTGATTTTTTCATTTTCACGGTAAGCAACAATCTTTTTTGCTATCTGCCAGGCGAATTTTTCTTCGCCGTAGTTTCTTAAAATATCTGTCAGTTCCTGGACTGAAAGTGTGTTTACCAGGTCTGCAGCTGATGGACCTTCCTTGCTCATACGCATATCCAGATATGCGTCGGCATTGTAGGAAAAGCCTCTTTCGGCATTGTCCAGCTGATAGCTGGAAACCCCCAGGTCCAGCAGGACGCCGTCTATTTTTTCCACGCCCTCTTTTGCAAGGGCTGTGCGTGCATTGCGGAAGTTTGTGTGGATAACCTTTGCAGGCAGGCCGGACAGCCTTTCTGTGGCAACTGCCACTGCGTCAGGGTCCTGGTCAAGACCGTAAAGAGTACCGGTGGTAAGGCGTTTTGCAATTTCCTTTGAATGACCTGCGCCGCCACAAGTGCCATCCACATATATGCCGTCCGGCTTGATTGCAAGGCCGTCTATGCACTGCATAAGCATAATAGGCTTGTGACTGAATTCGCTCATTCTCTAAAACTCCATATCTATAAGCTTCCGTTCGATGGAAGCAAAATCGTTTGCTTTTTCCATTTCCATATAGGCATCTTTGTCCCAGATTTCTGCATATGTTCTGGCGCCTATAACTACAATATCCTTTGTGATATTGGCGTGTTCCTTAAGGTACTGTGGCAGCAGGATTCTGCCCTGCTTGTCCGGGTTCAGTTCCGCCACATTGCCGTAAAGGATACGCAGCAGTTCTTTGGACTGTACTGTAGGCATGTTGTCAAATTTGGAATCCAGCTTGTCCCACTGTTCCTGTCCGTATACAACCAGACATTTGTCAAACCATTTTGTAACATAGAGGGTGTCGCCCATTTCATTTCTGAATTTTGGCGGAAAATTTGTTCTGCTTTTAGCATCAAGAGAGTATTCGTATCTGCCCATCAACATAACAAAATCCACCACCTTTCATCAATTTTCAGGGATTTTACCCACCTTCAACCACTTTTACCTACATTTTCCCACTTTTGCTACTATTATACATCAATCACAGTACAAATGCAACTCAAATATTGAATTTTCACAAGGTTTGGGATGGTAAATTTTGCAATGAAAAAGGCAATTTCGGACCTTTGTTTTTCGCCATATTACGCGCAAAAAAGAAACAGCCCCCGGGATGTAAAGGGCTGTTCATATAATAAATATCAATCGTTGAATTCCAGTTTTTTGATTACTTTTGCAGGCACACCTGCCACCACAGTATCCGGCGGAACATCCTTTGTAACCACACTGCCTGCACCCACAATGCTGTGCCTGCCTATGGTTACGCCCGGCATAACAGTAACATTTGCGCCAATCCAAACATCATCTTCAATAATGATTGGTGCACCCATAATGTCACTTTCACCGTCGTGGTTGCGTATGCGGTAGTCCTGGCTGTGTGTGGCTGTTGTCAGCACCACATTGGGGCCTAAAAGCACATTGTCCCCCACAATTACCTTGTCATGGTCAAGGATTGTCAGATTGTAATTGGCGTAAAAGTGCCTGCCGAGGAACACGTTGTCTCCTTCATCACAGTGAAACGGC
>JAFULT010000072.1 GCA_017483145.1 Oscillospiraceae bacterium
CCTGTCACAGACAGAAAGCCTATTATCAGCAGTATTGCTATAAGTATAGGGTTGAAGGCCTGGCTTTTGTATTTTGCTTTTACGGCATAGCCGATAAAAAAGGCCAGCATTGTGAGAGCGGCACCGGAATAGGATGCAGATGCAAATATTTCACTCATTTTCCTGCCCCCTTTTCAATAAAAAACTGTGTCACCCTGCCTGTCACCATCATTACAAAAGGTGTGACCAGCACTATGGAGCAGATTGCCGCCGGCAGCATGCTGCGCAGGGTGTCCCATGACCGCATAAGGCCTACACCGCCCGGCACAAACATAACCGGCATACAGTCAATAAGAAAATCGGCCGCTGTTTCCACCTTTTCAAGTTTTACTGCACCTGTAACCAGCAGTGCAAACATAAGGACAAGGCCCCAGATACTGCCCGGCACAGGCAGTGGTATGATATGGCGGACAAGTTCCCCTGCAAAGCAGACAAGAATAATAACCGCCAGCTGTTTTATATATTTCATAATTACCTCGGAACTGATATGATTATTTATTTTAAACTTATATTCCCGCTTTTGCAAGGACAAAAAACAGGCACAGCATATACTGTGCCTGTAAAAATTATTCGGCTGTATAGGTCTTTTTGCCTTCAGTGCCGTCTGACCGGTAAAGGAAACCGCAGACAATACTTGTAAGAGGGATTGTAAGCAGTATGCCAAGGCTGCCTGCAACCGCCTGCAGCAGTTCCACCAGAATCATCTCTGTATTGAACAGCAGCAGTGGTGTGGCGCTGTTGTAAGCCGCCAGCAGCAATGTTACAGACAGGGATGACCCGATGTAGGCAAGGATAAGGGTGTTTGCCATTGTGCCCATAATATCGCGGCCGATAACCATACCGCTTTTTGCAATCTGTGGGCCGGTCATATGACCTGCCTGTTCTTTCAGTTCTGCAAGAGAGGAAGAAAGAGACATGGAAACGTCCATAATGGCGCCCACAGCCCCCAGTATGATTGCAGCAAAAATAATTGCTTTCAGATCAATAGGATTTTCCTGATTAAGGAAAAGCAGATACATAGAGTCTTCTGTGGTAAGACCTGTCAGCTTGCACAGATGGTTTGCCACCAATGTGATTACACCTGCCATTAAAACACCGGAAGAACAGCCTATCATTGCCGCAAGGCTTTTTTTGGAAAAGCCGCTGATAATCAGCAATGTCATAAGGATGATATAAATGCAGGTGGATATTGACCAGGAGTAAATATTGCCCCCATTGAGAACTGCCGGGATAAACACATAGAAAATACTGGCCACGGTGAACACCAGTGAAATAAGGGTTTTGACGCCGTTGCTTCTGCCAAAGAACAGCAGCAGCACAAAAAACATTATCCACAGCAGCCATATAAAGTCCACACGGTGGTATTCAGCAAACATATATCTGACTTCCGGTGCGTTGTCGTTCTGGTTGTTATAGATTATAACCTTGTCCCCCGGTGATACCGAACGCTGGCTGATGGCATACATACTGTCCATATTCTGTATGGCGGTAACCACTTCACCTTTTCGGTAGCCGGAAAGGATTTCCGCTTCAAACAGTACAATCCTGTCGTCAGTTTCAAAACCGTTGTACACTATTTTCTCATAGTTTTCATCCAGCACCCCTGTAACCTTTACCTTTATAGGTGTGCCGTGATTGTAGTCCAGTGTGTAATCCATTTTGTTCGCATTTGCAGCTTTGTTTGCCACCAGCAGGAACCGGGCGCAGAGGACTATAGTAAGTATATAAATAAGTCTGTCTTTTTTCATTTATGCCTCTTTAAAACTTTATCATAAATATTATTTTACCACATTTTTGTGATGTTGTGTGAATTTACAGTGAATTTTTTCAAATATAACTGTTTAGTCACTTTTATTGTTTTTGCCTTCAGGCTGTGATAATATAAGAAAAACGCAGTAAATTACAAAATTATTACCGCATTTATGGGAGAATTGTATGAAAAGAATATGCACTGTACTGATACTGCTGTGTATGCTGGTGGGATGTTCTGCCCGGGAACAGATAAAACTACCCCGGGAATACAGCGACCTGTCTTTTATTCCGCAAAGCCGGCAGAAGGTGTTTACAGAGGGCAAATATTATATGGACACCCTGAACCAGAGCACCGGCTACCTGGCTATGCAGTATTACGGGCTGGCCACAGATGAAAGAGGCATGTATATAACCACAGACAACAATATTGATGCGCCGGGGCTGTATCTTGTGACGGAAACATCTGCCGAAGATATAAAACAGCACCTGGATACACTGTTTACCCCTGCCCTGTCATCAAAGCTGTGGAGCCTTTATTTCACGGAATACAACGGTATGGGCGCTATAATAGACCGGTCTGTGGGACACGGCTTTCAGGACAGTGTGTCTGTATATACTGTGCACCGAATGGACACAGATGCCATTGAATACACCGAAAAAAGGTATTATTTCTATCAGGGGGCAAATGAATCTGACCGGGACTATGCCGCAAGAAAGACAGAGCTGGCAAACCCTGTGGTGACAGAAACCTATGATGTGGCACTGCAGCGCAGTATGATGCAATGGAAAACCGACAGCTATGAATGGGGAGTATACAATGAATAAACTGATAGGGCTGCTGATATGCGCACTGCTGGTGCTGGCGCTTATCAAAGGGTAAAAAAGAGTGATGGAAAATACTTTATAAAGCAGAAAGAGCAGATGAAATAATCTGCTCTTTTGTTTATTTTAACCTGATTAAAACATTTTTTTGACAAAATAGCTAAAAAGTGTTATAATATATCGTCTTTATGCTGAAAAGACAATCTGAACGACAACATTTTTTACCAATTTTTATATTGAGTTGATGGTAAAATAAAGGTCAGCCGACAGGCTGAAAATATATAAAGGAGATTTTATGAAAGAAAAAAAGAAGCTTTGGGACATTCTCAGAGAGAACAGAGCCCGAGTGATTTTTGTATCACTTGCTTTGCTTATTTTGTGTGCTTCAACAACTGCTTTATTCTTTTTTACAAGTATCATCCGAGTATCAGACAATGAAGTGAACGATGTGGTAATGATTTCCACATTTTCAGAGGAAGAAAAAATTCTGGAACTGGCCGATGTACAGCTGGAAACCACCGACAAGGTGCTGTATACCTCTTATGACGGCAATTACAGGGATCTGACAATAAAACACGGCTTTGTTGTGCCAATTACCGTAGACGGCACAACTGTTTCAGCCAAAATCACACAGGGCAATGTTGCCAATTGCCTTGCAAATGCAGGCATTGTACTGGGCGAGCACGACTATACCGTGCCAAGCCTGCACACACAGGTAAAAGAAGGAGACACCATCAGGGTGTACCGCGTACAGTATGTGGATAACCAGTACGAAGAAACCATCCCATATGAAACCACATATAAAAAGAGCAGTCTGACTTTCCGTTTTCCGAAAAAGCAGTACACTCTCAGGGAAGGTTCTGTGGGTAAAAATCTGGTAACTTACCGCGAAAGGTATGTAGACGGCGAACTGGAGCTGGCTCTGGTGAGCAAAGTGGAAGTGGTAAAGAAACCTGTAAACAAACTGGTGCTGACATACGGTGCCGGGGTGCCTGTTTCTTCACTTTCTGCACCTGCAGGCGTGGAAATGGTAAACGGGGTGCCTACAGGCTACAGCCGTGTAATCAACACATCTGCCACAGGCTATTATTCAGCCAGAGGCAAGGGCTCTTCCGGTCTGGGGCTGCACTACGGCACAGTAGCTGTTAATCCAAATGTAATTCCATACGGAACAAAAATGTATATTGCCAGTCCTGACGGCAAATTCGTTTACGGCTGGGCAATCGCAACAGATACAGGTACAGCACTGATGGATGGTACAGTAGGTGTAGACCTTTTCTATGAAACATATCTGGAAAGCAGTCTGAACTGGAAAAACAATGTAAATATATATATCTACGGATAAAGCAGAAAAGAGCCGCTGATGCGGCTCTCTTTTTTTGTGCAGAATATCACAGCATTGTCATATCAATAAAATCGTCTGCATAGCTGAACACATCCGTCTTCTGCCCTGCAGGCATATTGCAGTGCATTACACAGAAATATCGCAGTGCATCCGGCCCGTGGGTGTATTCGTGGGGTGTGGTGGACACATCGTTTACATTTCTGGCGTCGTGGGTGAGGGCAGGCAGGGTGCGTATAAGATTGACACAGTTTGAAAAAATCTTCAGCCTTGCCGACTCTGCCCCTGTTTCGTCCTGTGCTATATGCAGATATTCCTTTACTGCATACCAGCCTGTCCGGCGGTCATTGACAGATTTTGTCAGCATAAGACCCTGCTGTGCAAATATGGCCGCCACACTCTGACCCGAATCCTGCCTGCGGTTCCACAGGTCCGGCGGTGCGTAAAACGCCTGCGGCCGGTCTGTCATACAGCTTTTTATCAGCTGTGCCGCTGCACTGATAATCAGATTGGGCTGATATATTTCGCTGTATACATAGGCATTGCCCACATCGTCCACAGCGATGAAATACACAGCCAGCATATCAAGGCCGTAGTCCATTGCGGCATATCTTTTCCAGTGGGCAGGTATGGAAAAAGGTTTTACCACATGGATATCCCTGTTCCATTCATCAAAATACTGGCCGTCAAAAATATCCCACTGACCGTAAAGCAGGGCTTTCCTGTCCTTTTCCGAAAGGTTTTCCAGTCTTTTCAGATAACTTCTGTCCTTTGCCATAAGAAAGGTGTTGTCACTGACAAGGGATGGAATAAATATCCTTCTGCTTCCCTTTGATTCATATTCTGTGTCCGGCGGACCTGTGTCAATAAATCTTTCCTTTACCCATTTATGACCGATACCACCCGGGTTGGTAGTACTTTTCATCTGCTTGGGATAGCCGTTTACACCGCGCAGTCGGCTGATGAGATAGACATACATTTCCTTTGTGAAATGGGTCAGCTCATCAAAGCGGATAACATCAAATTCCGATGACTGATAGCGGTAAACATCATTTTCATTGTCGCAGTAGCCGAAATCTATTATGCTGCCGTTGGAAAATGTTCCCGTGTGGGTGGAGGCAGTGTATTTATATATGTCCTTCGGGTACAGGGCCAGACAGGTGCGTATAATACTTTTATCCAGTTCAGGATAGGTGCGGCGCAGTATCAGTTGTTTTGAACCGGGATACTGCACTGCATACAGCAGGGCATCTATAATCTGGGCATAGCTTTTTCCGCCGCCTGCAGCACCGCCAAACAGCACTTCGTCCGCTGTGGCATCAATAAACTTTTTCTGCTTTGGAGTAATGGATATTTCCATCAGTCCACCACCCTTACGGTAATGGACATACCCTGTGATGAATCTGTGCTGCTGTCCCTGAGACATATTTCATTGATGTATTTTATTGCGCTGATATCCCCCTTTACCGCCTTTGTTGCAAGGGAAAGGCAGATTGCATTTATCCAGCTGCATCTGCCTTCTGCCGGCAGGAAGTCAAGGCCGGCACGGGTGTCACCGCTTACCTGGCTTTTCAGCAGTTTTTTCAGTTTTCTTTCAAAATCAAGACTTTTTTCCATATTTTCTCCTTTTCCCCACGAATTTATTATAAATGCAGAAAAGAGGGGCTGCATCCCCTCTTTTTCCCCTGTTTGTCCCTTATGCGGCAATATCTCCCTGTTTCGCCGCCACTGTGTCCATTGTGGACAGCATATTGGTGGCAAATATGCCATAGCCCCTGTCCACCTGGTTTACAAACACATGTGTTACAGCCCCCACCAGCCTGCCGTCCTGTATGATGGGGCTGCCGCTGAAACCTGCCACTATACCGCCGGTAAGTGTCAGCAGGCGGCTGTCTGTAATTCTTATAACCATATTTTTGTTCCGGTCTGATGTATTGAGATTTATTTTTTCTATTTCAATCTCATACTTCCGGGGCTGTGTGCCTGTGATTGTTGTAAGGATATGGGCTTTGCCGGTGTGAATCCGGGCAGGGTTTGCCACCGGCATCAGATTTTCCCTTTCCATTGAATACGCCTTGCCATATACCCCTGTGGTGCCGTTGTAAAGAATCTTTCCGCTGGCAACGGTAGTCATAAAACTGCCTTTCAGCTGACCTGCAGAGCCGTTTTTGCTTTTCACTATGCCTGTGATTTTCACCGGCACAATCTCCCCGGACAGCAGACGCAGTTCCTGCTGGGTATCCACATCCTTTATACCGTGACCCAGACCGGAAAAGCAGCCCAGTTCCGGCTCGTAAAAGGTCATTGTGCCTATGCCTGCACCGGAATCGCGCACCCACATCCCTGTGCGGTAACTGCCTGTGTTTATATCCTTTACCGCCAGCAGCAGGGCTGTGTGCCGGGTATCGTCCCTTATATAGGTTATTTTTATCGGGTTGTTTTCGCTTTTTTCTATTATTTTTTCCACATCTTCGTTGGTCTGTGTCCGCCTGCCGTTTATGTGGGTGATGATGTCCCCCAGTTTCAGACCGGCGTTTCTGGCCGGGTTTTTATAGCCTGTTTCGCACAGTATATCCGAAAAGCCTACAACCATCACCCCGTCACAGAACATTTTTATGCCAAAAGGGCGGCCGGAAACATACACAAATCTTTCATCAGTCTGTGTTACAGCCACCTCCTTGACCGGGAAAAGCCCCAGCAGTTTTGCCCTGTAATACAGTGGGCTGTCCTGCCCTGCCATCCGCCTGTCTGCCACCTTTTCCGCCACAGGGCTGAGGGTGACAGCCGGCAGTGACTGTATATACACATTTTCCCCATAGCCTACATTAATCACAGACGGAATTTTTTCTGCCGTATATATACACAGACCCGATATCGCCGCAAGGGCAACAAGGGCTGTTTTTATTATCTTTCTGTACATTTACACTCCTCCAGACTATAAAGTATTATGGTCTGAAACAGCGATATTATTTATAAAAGCCAAAGAGCTGCCGGAAAAATACCGGCAGCCCTTTGGCTTTGAGATATATGAATAAAGGAAAAGGTATATTGATACGCACTGTAAAGTGCTGTAGATTTTTTATTTTTTCAGACTGTCTCTGATTTCACGCAGAAGCAGAATATCTTCCGGTGTTGGAGGCGGTGCTGCAGGTTCTGCAGGTTTTTCCTCTTCTTTTTTCTTTGCATCGCGCAGTTTGTTGATGAATTTTACCATTGCAAAAACCACGATTGCAATCAGCAGAAAGTCGATGATATTCTGGATAAACATACCGTATTTGATGGCAACTTCAGCCACTTCTTCTGTGGCCGGTGTGATAACATATTTCAGGTCAGCAAAATTTACACCGCCTGTAACCACGCTCAGTGCAGGCATAAACACATCGTTTACCAGACTGTTTACAATTTTTGTAAATGCGGAACCGATAATAACACCGACTGCCATATCTACCACATTACCGCGTGATATAAACGCTTTGAATTCCCGGATTAATCCTTTTTTCTCCATAATAAATTCTCCCTTTTTTATTTTGATACAGCTTATCAGATTTCTGTCAGCTCTCCAAGATTGTTATAAATCCTGCCCAGAGTTTCCAGCATAATTGCAATATTATCAGGTTCTATGCCTTTGAAAGCTGCAATTGAAAAGTCTGTGCCCAGTTCTTTAACCTTGTGGCTGATTTTTACAGCTTCACCGGACAGACTGAGACGGATGATACGTTTGTCTTTTTCATCAGTAACTGATTTCAGCAGTCCTTTTTTCAGCAGGCTGTCCACATAGCGGCTGATCATACCTTTGGTGATGCCCAGCTCACGGCGCAGCAGATGCGCGGTGTCCACACCTTCATACTGGTCAATAATAGCCAGAATGGCAATTTCGTTTGCCGTCAGCCCATAGATGTCTCCCACCATACCCCAGCCTTTTTTGTACCGCCAGGATAATTTGCTGATAAGAGTGAATGTGTCCGAACCTGTGTTGTACAGATCTGAATTAGGGAAATCATTTTGTTTTTTCATTGAAGCTCCGTTTAGGTTCACATGTAAACCTTTATAATATAATAAACTATACCGACTGTTTAGTCAAGTAAAACCGCTTGGATTTAACTGACCGGACATATATATAATTATAAATAAAATATTTAGATTTTACAATATTCAATTGTAAAAAATCGAATTTTATTACACATTTTATTTAAAAAACTGATAATTTTACACTGAAAATTCATACAGCCGTCACATTGATGCATTATAATAGTCTCAGGCAGACAGGTTGAAGCGGTAAACAGCCTTCTGCACAGGCCGTACAGCACAACGGCCAGATATTTTCATGCTGCGCCCATACTCCTGGGCGCGCTCCTCTGAAAGCAAATATAAGCAGGAAAACAGCACATCTTGTGATGTGCTGTTTTTCTTTGTACTATTATCATATAAAAAGGCGCGGGCGGGGCCGCGCCTTCTGTTTTATTCCATTGGCAGTCTGACTGTAAACTGTGAACCCTGTCCCGGTTCTGACTTTACATCAATCTTGCCGTCGTGGGCTATAACCACATGCTTTACAATGGAAAGTCCCAGGCCTGTGGAAGAAATCTTTTTGTTTCTGGATTTGTCCACAACATAAAAGCGTTCAAAGATTTTGTCCAGATATTCCTTTGGAATACCTATGCCGGTATCCTTTACTTCCAGCAGGGCAAATTTGCCGTCCTTCTGCAGGACAATATCCACACGGCCGTTTTCCCTGTTGTATTTTATGGCGTTTGAAATAAGGTTGTGCGCCAGCTGATACATCTGGCTTTCATCTGCCATAATCTGTATTTTTTCCAGCCGGGCATTGATGGTGATATTCCGGTTTGTGGCAGACAGTTTTTCCTGTGCGATTGCGGTGCTGACGATTTCGTCCAGCTGCAGAGGCACTTTTACAAAGCTGGCCCCTGTTTCCAGATTTGAAATCTTGATGATATCATTTATCATCTCCATCAGGTTTTCTGCGTTTTTTTCAATAATGCCCACAAAGCCTTTTATATCTTCCGGACGGGCAATATCATTTGTGATAAGCTGGCTGTAGCCAATGATGCTGGTCAGCGGTGTTTTCAGTTCGTGGGTTACATTGTCTGTAAACTGACGGCGGTTGCTTTCATTTTCAATCTGCTGTGTTATATCAAGTATAAACAGCATTGCCCCCACATCGCCGCCATATATATTCTGGCTGACTATGCCCTGATACCAGCGGCCGTTCCAGTCAAAAACCGTGTGGACTGTTTCACCCTTTATGGCTTTGTCCACCGCTTCCTGCAGCTGTGGTATACGCACCACTTTTACAAAATTTGTGTCAAAATATGTAAGGTTCAGTATATCCCTTGCTTCCCTGTTGGTCTGCACAATGTGTTTTTTGCTGTCACACACCAGAATACCTTCCTTGATATTCATAAATATGCTTTGCAGCTTCAGCTTTTCGTCTGTAAGTGTCTGCAGCTGCCTCTTTATAATATCATTCTGGCTTTTGATCCTTGTTACAAAGTGGGAAAGTTCTTCGTAAATTTCCCCTTCACCTTTGTCCAGGTCATATTTTTCAATGGTGTCCACAATACGGTTGGTGGTAAAAGAGGACAGGATAAAAATAATAAGCATAAAGCCCAGTATAAAGGTCCAGATATATGGGCTGGTGCTGAGAACTGCATCTGTGGCAAGGGTGGCTGACATAACACCTACACGGATTACCCCTTTGTCTCCTACACGTGCCGCACAGTAATAGGTTATACGGTTTGCAGTTGTTGACATACGCTGCCCCATGGATATGCCCTCTGTCATGGCCTGCACAATTTCATCGCGGTCAGCGTGGCTGCCAAGTTCAGAAACATTGTAATCAGAGTCATACACAACCCTGCCGGCAGCATCCACAAATGTGATTCGTCCGTATATTTCACTTTTAATTTTTTCCAGTGTTTCCACAGGTTCTTCCCGGGAGGTTTCCAGAATATGCATCAGCAGCATTGTCTGGGAGTAAGCCTGCTGCTCCATAGTATCCTGCAGGTTGTCTGTAAACACAAACACACAGGTAAACACAGCCAGTATTACTGCCAGAATACAGCTGAACATAGTATTTTTAAGTATTCTGCTCTGCATTGTATTATTCAGCTTTGTAGCCTACACCCCTTACAGTCTTGATGATATCCCCACCGGATTCCAGTTTCTGGCGCAGTGTTTTGATATGCATATCAATAGTGCGGCTTTCACCTACATAGCTGTCGCCCCATACCTTGTCCATAAGCTGTTTGCGTGTAAAAACCTGCCCCAGATTTGAAAGCATAAGATGCAGCAGGTTGTATTCCTTCAGTGTAAGCTCTATAGGCACACCGTCAACTTCCACCCTGTGCCGTGAAGGAACAAGGCAGACATTGCCGCAGCACAGCACTTTTTCTTCCTGTTTCGGCATCGCACGGCGCAATACAGCACGGACGCGGCTGATAAGCTCCATTACACCAAAAGGTTTTGGCACATAGTCATCAGCACCCATATCAAGGGCGCGTACCTTGTCTATTTCAGCAGTTTTTGCCGTAAGCATTATTACAGGAATATTGCGTGTGGCAGGGTTTTCTCGCAGCTGCTGCAATATTTCCATACCGTCCATATCCGGCAGCATAACGTCAAGGATTACCAGGTCCGGTTTTTCTGTTTTTATAGCCCGGTCAAATTCAGCAAAGGTGGTAAAGCCCCTGGCATCATAGCCGGAAGAGCCCATGGCATACACCACCAGATTATTTATATTGACATCATCTTCAATACACCATATTTTCATAGGTTCACCCCGTTGATTCAAAATATAATTTTTTCTGACAGTTCCATTATACATTTTTCTCCACCACCTTGCAAATAAATTAATTTAAATTTTGTGTCTGCCTGTGATGGAAAAAATTACCCATTCAGCTATATTTGTTGCGTGGTCGCCTATTCTTTCAAAATATTTGGCGATGCTCAGCAGATCCACCTGGGCATTTACATCCATTGCACCTGCACGTATTTCAGCTATCAGGTCTTCTTTTGTCCTGGCATAGAATTCATCTATCACATCATCATAGGATATCACTTTTTCCGCCATTGCCATATCATTTCTGATAAAGGCTTCCACAACATCGTGCACCATTTTTATGGTGGCAGTGGCCATACGGGAAATATCGCTGTCTGCAGTGATGCGTATGGCATATGGAGCCTGCAGAAGTATTTCCCCTATGTCGCGGGCCTGGTCCCCTATTCTTTCCATATCGGTAATCATTTTAAGCGCTGCAGAAACTGTGCGCAGGTCCTTTGCAACAGGCCGCTGCAAAAGCAGGATACGCAGGCACAGGTCTTCTGTTTCACGTTCCATACGGTCAATATCTGTTTCATATTCCACCGCTTTTTCCGCTTTGGACAGGTCCTGTGTGATAAGGGCAGTAACAGCGCAGTCAAGTGCTGCTTCTATGTATGTGGCCATCTGTGCAAGCCGGTTCTGCAGTGTTTCCAGCTGTTTGTCAAAATTGCTTCTCATATCAACCAAATCTCCCTGTAATATATTCTTCACAGCGTTTGTCCTGCGGGTTGGAAAACAGCTGCTGTGTAGGGGCTTTTTCCACCATTTCTCCCAGCAGGAAAAAGGCTGTATCATCACTGGCTCTCAGTGCCTGCTGCATATTGTGGGTAACCATAATAATGGTGTAGTCCTTTTTCAGTTCCATAACCAGGTCTTCTACCTTTGCAGTGGATATAGGGTCCAGGGCAGAGGTTGGCTCGTCCATCAGCAGAACCTGTGGTTTTACCGCAAGGGCACGGGCGATGCACAGTCTTTGTTGCTGGCCGCCGGAAAGACCAAGGGCTGAACTGTGCAGGCGGTCTTTTACTTCATCCCATATTGCGGCATCCCTCAGAGATTTCTCCACTATTTCATCCAGCCGGCTTTTCTTGGTAATGCCGTGGGTACGGGGTCCGTAGGCAATGTTGTTGTACACAGACATCGGAAAAGGGTTAGGCTTCTGGAAAACCATGCCCACATTTTTGCGCAGTATGTTCACATCTGTATCAGGTGTGTAGATGTCTGTGCCGTCCATCAGCACCTGGCCTGTAATGCGGCAGCCTGCCACCAGGTCATTCATTCGGTTCAATGAGCGTAAAAAAGTGCTTTTGCCGCAGCCGGATGGACCGATAAAGGCTGTAACCGCATTTGCCTGTATTTCCATATTGATATTTTTCAGCGCGTGGAAATCATCATAATATAAATCAAGATTGTTTATTTCAAATTTATTCATATCAATTACCTCTTCTGTATCTGCTTTGCAACCAGTCCGCTGACAGCATTGATAACCAGGACTATAAAAATCAGCACCACTGCAGTGGCATATGCCTGGTTTATATGCAGGCCTTCCCCGGACAGCACCCACATATGCAGCGCCAGTGTCCTGCCGGAAGAAAACAGGCCGGCCGGAACTTTTGCCATTGTGCCCAGTGTGTAAATAAGGGCTGCTGTTTCCCCTGTGATGCGCCCCACCGCCAGAATAACCCCGGCCAGTATTCCCGGCACAGCTGATGGCAGTACGATTCTGAAAACAGTCCTCAATCTGCCTGCACCCAGCCCGAAGCTGGCCTGGCGCCAGTCATCCGGCACAGAAAGCAGGGCTTCTTCTGTATTTCTCATAATCAGCGGCAATATCATGATTGACAGTGTCATCACACCTGCAAAGAGCGAATATCCCCATTTAAGGGTTGTGACAAACAGGATATTGCCAAACAGACCGTATACAATGGACGGAATACCGGAAAGTGTTTCTGTTGTCAGTCTTATGACTTCCACCGCTTTGCTTTTTTTAGGGGCGTATTCCACCAGATAAACTGCGCTGAATATGCCAAAAGGCAGGCTGACAGCCAGCGCCATAATTACCATAATGAGGGTGGTTATAATGCCCGGCATCATAGACACATTTTCGCTGGTATAAGTAAAGCTGAACAGTGACGGAGTGATATATGGAATTCCCTTTGCAAGAATATATATAAGCAGATATGCCAGTATACCCACTGTAAAGGCTATGCCGGCCAGCAGTCCCAGACGCATTGCAAGGGAAAAAGGACTGCGCCTGTATGTGTTCAGCCGCTGTCTGATTTTAGTTTTCATTGTTTATTCTCCTTTTCAGCATGAACAGCAGTGCATTTATTACAAGGATAAACACAAACAGTACTGCGCCTGTGGCAATAAGAAAAGAGCGGTGCAGGTCTGCGGCTTCTGCCATTTCAAGAACGATATTGGCTGTCATTGTCCTGATACCTTTTGTAACATCAAAGGTGATACGTGGCTGATTGCCTGCCACCATCTGTACAGCCATGGTTTCGCCTATGCTGCGGCCTATCCCCAATACAACCGCTGCCATCACACCGCTTTTGGCTGCCGGCAGCACCACCTTGAACACTGCCTGTTCCTTTGTTGCCCCCAGGGCAAGAGCGCCTTCATAATAGGCTTTTGGCACAGCGCATATTGCAGGCTGACTTACCGATATGATGGTGGGCAGAATCATAATCCCCAGCAGTATCGATGCTGTAAGTATGCTGTTGCCGTTGCCCCCAAAATGATTCCTTACAAAAGGAATTATTACTACCAGGCCGAAAAAGCCGTAGATTACGCTTGGTATGCCTGCCAGCAGCTGAACAGCAGGGTCTATAATCCTGTGCAGTCTTGCCGGACAGAAATATGCCAGGAAAACTGCCGAAAACACACCTACAGGTACACCCACAAGTACCGCCCCCAGTGTGATAAGCAGGCTGCCTGTAATCATTGAGGCAATACCGTAGGACGGAACAGCGGCAGCAGGTTTCCACACTGTGCCAAATATAAAGGCCGCCAGCCCTGTTTCTTTTATTGCAGGTACACTGCCTGCAAAAATAAATATTGAAATAAGTACCACTGCCAGCACGCTGGACAGCGCAAAGGCAAAGAATATATACCCTGCCAGTTTCTCTTTTGTTTGCCGGTTCATTTTAACCCCCGTTTATAACTACAGCCAAAAGCGTGGCAAAAAAGGTAACCACGCTGTGACTGTATCTGTATTTAGAAAAAGATTATGCTATTTCTTCCCACATTGTAACCCGGCCTGTGTAAATCTGTGTGATCTGTTCCAGTGTCAGGCTGTTTACAGGGTTTTCATTGTTTACGATAACTGCAATACCATCCATAGCGATTGTAGTGCCTGTAAGTGAAGCTTCACTTTCTTTCAGTTCGCGGGATGCCATACCGATATCGGATACACCGTTCATTGCATCTTTCAGACCGCCTGTGGAGTCTGTTGTAGTCAGTTCAATTTCAACATCCGGGTTAAAATTCATATATGCTTCCATCAGTTTTTCCATAAGGGGAGATACTGATGATGAGCCGCTGACTGTAATTTTGCCGCTGATGCCTGCAGGTGTGTATTCATCTGCTGTATCGTTGACTGTGATGTATGAGCCGGACACAATTTCCTGACCCTGTTTTGACATAATAAAGCTGATAAAGTCCTGTACTTCCGGTTTCATATCGCCGTTTGTAGCGATATTGAATGGTCTTGAAATTGAATAACTGCCATTTTTTACATTTACAGTTGCAGGCTGTACACCGTCTACAGCCACTGCCTTCACTGTGTCATTCAGAGAACCCATTGAAATATATCCTATGGCCATTTTATCTGTGGAAACATTTGTAAGCACAGCATCTGTTTTTGACAGGACAACTGCTTCAATTGTTGTGTTGTCCACCTTGTTTCCTGCCGCATCCTTTGTTTCAACACCTGTAAGTTCTATAAAAGCACCTCTTGTGCCTGAACCTTCTTCACGGCTGATAACTGTGATTGTGCCGCCGAAAGCGTCGTTTTCTGTATCTTCTGTCATGTTGCTGCCGCAGGCTGTGAAAGCACTGAACATTACAGCTGCTGCCAGAATCATAGATAAATATTTTTTCATAATTTTTACCTCTCTGTATTCACATATTTCTCTGTGGCTTCCTGCCACAGTTATTATTCTATGCCTGGTATGTAAAACAAAAAATCTCCCATCTGTAAAATGGGAGTAAATTCGATGTCAGGATTATTTTAAAAATTTTACAAAAAAACAAAGCACCCATATGGGTGCTTTTGCTGTAAGTGTTATGCGTAAATAAGCCAGATAAGCAGATAACCTGTGATTACAGCCATCAGAGTAAACGGCACGCCGATGGACATAAACTCTTTTGTGGAAACTTCAAAACCTTCCCTGCGCAGGATGCCGCCGGCAGCAATGTTTGCAGAAGCACCGACAGGTGTGATGTTGCCACCCAGTGTGGCGCCTGCCAGCAGACCAAAGTACAGCACGGTAGGGTCTGCACCCAGTGTGCCGGAAATAACTGTAACC
>JAFULT010000073.1 GCA_017483145.1 Oscillospiraceae bacterium
CATTTGTCGCGTATATCAATGCCGGCGGCTGACACAGCCATACGGTGTATAAAACTGATATTCCCCGTGACAAGAATCTTTACTCCGTAATCCTTTAAAATATCGGTCACGCTGTATCTGTGCAGGAAGCCGCGGGCTTTTACCAGCTGTGTGTTTGTGATTCTGCGTCCGGTAAAATCATAGATTTTCACCCATGGGCTGCGGTCGTAGTCCTGATAAATCATACCGTTGTCGTAGGTAACTGCTATTCTCATATATTCACCTGAATTCTGTCTGTTATTAATTACAGTTTAACAAAACCGGGGCGCAACTGCAAGATTTTTGACAAAAAAGGCACAGCTTTCCGCCGTGCCTTCCTGTCAGTAATCAAGTTCTTTTCTTATAAGTACATTGCCGTATACCGACCTGATACCGTCATATGTGGCGATAAAGCAAATCAGAAAATGTATATCCCGCCATATTCCTGCAAGGCTGCCGGCAGTAACATACATAAATGCGCCTTTGCACGCCAGATAGACCAGTGGTGTGATTATCACCAGGTCGCCGTAGCGGTTGTGTTCCAGCATAATATGGCTGATGGTCTGTATATCCTGCGTATTCTGCAGTGCCTCCAGCAGCAGGCGGCCGCTGTGGTCCATTGCCAGCCCCAGCAGTATCATCCAGGCAGCCGCCATAAGGAAATAGGGTGCGGACAAAAGATTTTTTACTGTATCGGAAACTGTGCTGCCGCCTATTGTTTCAACACCTGTTTCCCACAGCAGCATTATCAGAGGTACAGTCCATATCCTGTACCCCTTTGCCAGTCTGTTCATATGATTTTTTATGGTTGTTATATTCATATCAGAATTCAATGTACTCATCCAGATGGAATGAATAGAGTATACATTTCACCTTATCTGTCCGGAACAGCTGTTTTGCACCGTGGCGGTACAGTTCCAGCTGGCGCTGATAGCGGGTGAAAAGCTGGTTTATATTATGGATAAAGTCTGTTTTATAGTCGATGATGGTGATTTCGTCCCCGTTCTGCAGTACACAGTCCATTACACCCTGTACCAGCACCTCGTCGGCAGAATATGTTTCATCCCCAAGGGCATCTGCGGCAGGATATGGCACAAGGAAATCTTTTTCTGTGTACACTTTTTCGCTGTTGATAATCATATTTGCCACATCGCTGTAAATGAATTTTTCTATGGCAGGCATATTCAGCAGACTGCGGTCGATTTTGCCCTCTCTGTCCAGCCTGTCAATTTCGTTTGCCAGGTTGGTACGTGCCAGCAGTATGTCTGCGTGCTGTGCAAACCTGTGCATTGCTGTGCCCTTTTCTGCGGCTGTAACCTTGCCTTCGCTGATAAAAGCAGGCTTTGCCAGGGTGACAGGGGTGGATTTGGCAATTTCACTTACAGACAGCTTTATAGGCAGTGCTGTGCGGGCAATATGCGGGTACACATATGCCAGATTGGCCTGTATTTTTTCAATATCCGCTGTGATTTCCACCGCTGTTTCTTCTGCCTGCCCTTCCTGCTGTTCAACAAGGGAGTCAGCGTTGAGAATTATATCAACAGACTGCGGAATATTTTTATCTTCCCTGCCGTAGCTGAACAGGTCTGAAACTGCAGGATGGTGGCTGAATGCCGCCAGCACCCAGTGCATAGGCGTGGTGGCACTGCGTATCATTGCAGGATGCGGTCTGTCTGCAGTGCAGGCCACAATTTTTGCCAGGGCATTGGCAGAAAAACTGCGGTTGTACCGGCCGGACAGCACCAGCAGGTTTTTGCTTCTTGTAAAGGCAACATACAGCAGGCGCATTTCTTCGCTGGCCAGATTTTCATCAATCTTATCCCTTATTGCCCGTATATTCATTGTGGAATGATTGTAGCCGAACCGGTGGTTGGCATACATGCCTATACCCAGCTGTGTGTCCAGCATAAGGCGCTTGATTTTGTCCTGTTTGTTGAATTTTGTGGTCAGCCCTGTAACAAAGCACACAGGGAATTCCAGCCCTTTTGATGTGTGCATTGTCATAATGGCAATGGCGTTTTCGCTCTGCCGGCTGTCGGATGAGCCGCCTTTGCCTGTTTCAATATACATATCCACCCAGCGCAGGAAGGCTGACAGGTCGCTTGGGTGTGTCTGTGCCCACTGGCGGGCAAAACCGATAAACCAGCGGATGTTTTCCCTTTTGCTGCTGCCGTCTGCAGAAAAGGCCAGGCGCTGATAATAGCCTGTCTTTTTGCAGATATAGTCTATCAGCTTGTCGGCAGAATACACACCGGCCACATAGCCAAAGTCTTTCAGCAGGGCCAGCATATGTTTTGCTTTTGGTGTATCTGCAAGGGCAAGGGCTTTGTATAAATTCAGCTCCCTGTTGCCGGCACGGATTTTCAGTATTTCATCAAGGGTGAAGCCAAACACATCCCCGAACATTGTGGCGGTGAGATAAACCTCCTGTGTAGGGTTGGAAATCACCCTTAACAGGTTTATTACGCTCTGCACTTCGGTTTTGTTCAGAATCAGCTCATCGTCTTTTACAAAGGCTTCAAAGCCCAGTTTTTCAAGGGCAGCCTTGTATTCTGCAAAATGTTTTGAATTTCGCATCAGTATGCAGAAGTCGCCGCTTTTCACAGGGCGTTTTGTGTCCCCGTCCTGTATCATATAGCCGTCCTTTATCATCCGGCTTATCTGCAGTGCGGTGTTTTCTGCTTCATTGTCGGTGTACAGCTTCAGCTGGATGCCTGTGGAGTAATCATTTTCTTTCAGGGTGGCCAGCTTTTCGCTGTCGTCATATTCCACACCACCCACCAGCCTGCTCATAAGGTTGGCAAAAATGTGGTTTACGCCTTCAATCACTGTGTAACTGCTGCGGAAGTTGTGTGGCAGGAAAATGGTATTGCCCATTTTTTCATCATCCAGACCAATCTGTCTTTTGGCAAGGAAGATTTCCGGGCTGGCCTTGCGGAAGCCGTATATACTCTGCTTTACATCCCCCACCACATAGAGATTGGCCTGGTTTTCCCTGGCAATCATTGTAAAGATTGCATCCTGCACATAGCTGGTGTCCTGGAATTCATCTTCCATAATGTATTCATAGCTGTCGCGCAGGGACTGGGCAAGGGCTGTGGGGCTGCCGTCTTCATTCTGCAGCAATTGAAGGGCAAAGTGTTCAAAATCAGAAAATTCAAAGGTTTTTCTTTCCTTTTTGATTTCCAGCAGCACCTTCTGATATTCAAGATAAACATCAAACAGTATTTTTACATATCTGTCTGTGGACAGGATGTGTGCCCTGTAAGCATCTGCGTCAAGGTACTGCAGGCTGTCCGCCATATTTTCAGCCACCTTGGCAAATTCCTTGTACACGCTGTCCTTTATGGCCCTGCTTTCGTCACAGGCAGGCTTTGCCCTGCCCAGTTTTGGCAGAGAAGCGGACAGAATTCTGTTCATTGCGGCAATATCCTGTGCCTTTGTGGCAGACAGGACTGTGCCGGCATAGTTTACAAGCTGATTTATGCCATCTTCATAGCCGGTGAAATCACTGTTCCGGTATATTGCTTCCATACGGGCGGCAAGGTAAACAAGATAATCTGCCTGCAGCCGGAGACTGCCCATCAGCTGATGGAAACCGGGGCTGTCTGTAATATCAGGGCTGGCGGCATAGTTTTCTGCCATCAGCTGTGCATTTTTTGCCGGGTGTGGCAGTGCAGAGAAAAAGTAGTTCATCTGGCGCAGGAAATCCCTTATCCGGGCGTCACTGCTGCTTTTGCCGTAGAAGGACACCAGTTCCTTGAACCGCCCCTGGCCGTAGCCGTAATTCATAGCCATATCAATGGCAGTATTGTGCAGAAGATTACTCTGTGCGTCATCACAGATGGTAAAATCCGGGCTGATGTCCAGACTCTGGAAATTTTCCCTTACCAGCTTTATGCAAAAAGCGTGTATTGTGGAAATATCTGCTTTCTGCAATGCCACCTTCTGCATTTTTATATAGTTGTTGTCAGGGTTTTCCCTGATTTTTTCATTTATACCCTTTTCAATTCTTTTTTTGAATTCGGCTGCCGATGCGTTGGAAAAGGTAACAATCAGCATCTTTTCTGCAGAAACAGGGTTTTCTTCGTCCAGCAGCAGATTAAGGGCACGGGCCACCAGCACTGTGGTTTTGCCGCTGCCTGCAGCTGCACTGAGCACAGTCAGCCTGTCTGCCGGCTGTATGGCCTGCAGCTGTTGACTTGTCCATTTAGGTGCCATTATTCTTCCTCCTGTTCCATTTTTGCAAATTCATTTTTTACCATAGGGCGCTTTTTGTCTGTGTTCTGACAGATTGCACTGAACTGGCAGAAACGGCAAGGCAGACTGCCTTCCCCTGTTTCCAGCGGCAGGCTGTCAAACTGGCCTGTATAGATTTCATTTGCCATATTGGCAATGCTGTCCTTTACATAGTCAAGTATGATTTTAAAGCCTTTTTCACTGACAATTTTACTGTCCTTACCGGCTTTCAGCTTTTCATCCCCGCTGATAATGCCAAAGCGACCGTCCTGCTGTGTGTCAAAGGCGGCGCTGATTTCCGGGTTGGACAGGGCCATACCCACAGCGGTGTACAGCTTTTCGTCGTCTTTGTCAAACTTGAACTGGGCATCGGATGGCTGATAAACCACAGCCCCTGCCTGCAGCTCTTTATCTTTTTTGCCGAAATCCGCCTGCAAAAGGGCGTTCATATACAGCAGCAGCTGACTGGACAGACCGTTGTAGATTTCGTCCAGGTCAAAGCCCTGTCGGCCTGTTTTGTAGTCTATAATACGCAGATAATCCTTTTCATCGCCGCGGTAAACATCAATTCTGTCTGCCACGCCGATTACATTTACGGCCTTGTTGTTGTCTGCCTTTATGCGCAGTGGCGGCACCCTGCCGCCCATACCGATTTTTTCTTCAAAGGCAATGGGGCGGAAGCGGCTGGCCTGCTGTTCTGTGTGGATGTACTGCAGCAGCTGCAGGGCATTTTCCTTCATATTTTCATACTGTGCGGTAAATTTTACATCCTGTGCCACCTGTGGCGGGTAATTTTCTGCAATGAATTTGTCCACAGCGCCGTCAATATGGGAAGCAATTTCTTCCCACGGTGCCCGGTAGTAATCTTCACCGTATTTTTCCATTACCGTCTGCGCGATAAAGTGGAGATAATCGCCGGCAATTCGGGCAGAAAATTCTGCCTTTTCCAGCGGTTTCACCCTGAGAATTCTCTGTATAAAGTACATAAACGCACAGTTATAGTAATTCTGTACGTGGGTAGGGGAAACTGTGATGCTGTCTCCCAATACACTTTCCAGCAATGGCAGGTCTGTGATTTCAAAATGCTTTCTGCCCACAGTCTGCACCGCCACACCGATCTGCTGCAGCAGTTTTATATAGCTGTCCCTGTTCAGATTGTTTGCCTGTTCACTGATATAGTCGGCAAAAAATTCTGCTGTAACGGCATAGTCTTCCAGCGGGAGATGCCGCTGTTTCAGATTCAGCCCGGCACGCAGTATGTCCACCTGTGCAGATATAATCTGCCTGCTGTCTATATTTTTCTTCGGGCAGGAAATATACAGGTATTCCCTTGGACTGGTAAGAGCCTTGTAATAATACAGGTTTTCAAAGCTGAAAAGATTTTCAAAATTGTTTTTCAGCGGATAGTTGTTTTCTTTCAGATATTCCCTGTCAAATGCGGAAATCAGCCCGCTTTCAGACACGATAGCCGGGAAAATATCCTGGGCGGCCCCAAGGATAAACACAGCTTTCACATCGTCCAGCTTCATTCGTTTAGGGTCTGTGATAATGACACAGTCCTGTGTCTGCGGGGCAAAACCGATTTCGGCCCCTTCCACAATCAGCGTAAACAGGGTCTGTATATCAGCGGCTTTTACAATATCATAGCCGATAATGCTGTACAGCTGGTCAAGACAGTCAACAGCTGTGTCCCACTGGCGGTTCAGCAGCCGGCGGTCATCTTCACCGGGCATACTGTTTATCACAGCCAGCAGCTTTTCATCCGCCCCAAGGGATAGGGCTGTGCTGTAGCAATATTTCAGCAGGTCTGCCGCTGTGGCTTCTTTCATCTGTGTGACAGGGTAAAAAATCTCCCACAGGCTGTGGCGGATAAAGTCTATGGCCGCCACGGTTTCCTTTTCTTCCTCTGCTATTTCCGGCTTGAGCCCTGCAGGGGAAAGGGCAAAAGGCTGGCTGAAATCAAAACTGTAATCCTGCCATACAAACAGATAGTTTTCAAGGGCAGATATTGCATCCTCGTCAAAATATGTCAGCCCTGTTTTCAGCAAAGGCATCACAGTTTCGCTGTTTACCCCTTTTGCCATAATTTCCAGTATAGCCCTAAATAAGACCACAGGTGCACAGGAAGATATTATCCTGTTTGTGTCAATAAAATACGGTATGGCCGCCAGGGAAAAACTTTCCTGCAGCTGATTTTCGTATTTGTCCAGCTGCGGGCACACCACGGCAATATCGTTGTAGGTGTAGCCGCTTTTGATAAGATTATTTATTTTTGCAGCTGTAAAAGCCACTTCGTTGTACTGATTTTCAAATTCTGTTACAAAAACGTGTCTGTTTTCAGTGTTTTCAGCATCACAGCCCTGCAGGAACAGGTCCACATCTGCCATATCCCGGTTGAAAAAGCGGTGGTTTTCCCTCATTACCACAGGCTGTGCTATCTGCACATCCATTTTTTTGGCAAGGCGTATAAGCCGGCCTGCAGTGTTCTGCACAAAGGAAAAATTGCCTGTGCCGTTGGTGGTGTCATAAAGGCTGTCGCAGGTAAGTGAAATTGTCACTTCCTTTGCAGTTGCCAGCAGGCGGCTGATAACCTGCATCTGTCCGTGGCTGAAGCTTTCAAAGCTGTCTATAAAAATATGTGTGTTGTGGGTGTAGCTGTGGGGCAGTTTTTCTGCAAGGGCAATCAGCAAATCTTCGCTGTCACAGAATTTATCTCCCATCAGACCGCAGTATTCTGCATAAATCAGCGCCAGTTCTTTCAGTCTGGCACTTTTTTCCGGGGCATTCTTTGCAAGACTGTAAAAAGTCACTCCGTCAATACCGCTGCGTTTAAGGTCGTCAAAAGTGGAGGCCAGGTTGAAGCTGAAACCAAAGTTTGCACTCTGTCTGGAATATAAATCCAGCTGTTTTTTCACATTTTCCACAGCACGGCGGGCCAGCACAGCCTTGCCTGCATCGGTCAGCGGTGTGGTGACAAGGCGGGTATGGTTTGTGTTTACATCACGCAATAAACTGGTAAAACTGAACACTTCCACCAGATTGGTCTGCGCATTGTCCAGGGCGGAGAAAATCATGGCTTCCCCTGTTTTGGAAAACTGCTCCGGCACCAGCAGCAGGCATTTTTCACCCTGCTGTGCCAGCTGGACTATTCTGTTGCGGATAAAGGTACTTTTGCCTGTGCCGGCAGTACCGATAACAAATTTCAGCATAGAAACCTCTTCAAAAATTACATATATAATCAGTATACCACATAATCCGCACTGCAAAAAGTATCTGGTAAAATTTGTTATGGTATAAAGATCTGTTTTGCAGCAATACTATCAAAAAAAGTGAAAGGATGAAAAATATGCTGAGTAAGATAGGTCTGATTCTTCTTATAGTAGGCGGTCTCAACTGGGGGCTGGTAGGTCTGTTGAACTTTGACCTGGTGGCATTTCTTTTCGGCAGCGGCAGTCTGCTGGCAAGAGCAGTGTATATTCTGGTGGCAATAGGCGCCGTGCTGAGTATTCCTCTGCTTATGGTGGAAGACAATAATATCAACAGAGAAATGTAAAGATTTATATCATATGAAAGCACAGTTACCGCAACGGGGCTGTGCTTTTTTGTTAGTTCATCGAACTAACAATCTCATTTCAAAAACCTTTTGTCAAAATAATAAAAAACAGGTCTTTATTAGGATTATTTTTAGGCAATTATACAAAATTGGTGAAATATATGGATTTTTCATACATTTTTAACAAATTAAGGAGTAAAATTATATTTATAATTACAATAATGGGCTGACAGACCCTTTTTTTACAGAGGTATTATTGAATGAAGGTAAATGTAGGTATAGATATCGGCAGTACTACCGTAAAGGTTGTGGTGCTGGATACAGACAGTAATCTGCTGTACCAGAGCTATGAACGCCATTTTGCAAAAGTGCGTGAAAAAGCTGTGGAACAGCTGAAAAAGGCCGTGGATTTTCTGAAGGGGAACGAGATAAATGTTTCCATAACAGGCAGTGCAGGGCTTGGTGTGGCAAAAGCTGCGGATATTCCTTTTGTACAGGAAGTATATGCCACTGCTGCTGCAGTAAATAAATTTGTGCCCGGTGCAGATGCTGTAATCGAACTGGGCGGTGAAGACGCAAAAATCATTTTCTTCCGCGGTTCGCTGGAAGAAAGGATGAACGGCAGCTGTGCAGGGGGCACAGGTGCATTTATTGACCAGATGGCCACACTGCTGAATGTGGATGTAAACGAGCTGGACAGGCTCAGCCTGCAGCACGAAAAAATCTACCCTATTGCCAGCCGCTGCGGTGTTTTTGCCAAAAGTGACATCCAGCCTATTCTCAATCAGGGCGGCAGGAAGGAAGATGTGGCGGCGTCAATCTTTCAGGCTGTTGTGGACCAGACTATTGCCGGGCTGACACAGGGCCGTGACCTTGACGGCAAAATTGTATTTCTTGGTGGTCCGCTGTTCTTTTTGCAGGGACTGCGCCAGAGATTTATTGAAACACTGAATCTGGACGAAGAACACGGCATCTTTCCGGAAAATGCACAGGTGTTTGCGGCAATAGGTGCGGCAATCTGCGCAGAACAGTACGAAAAAACAGACTATGACAGTCTGATTTCCCGGCTGGAGAATGCTGTGACAGCATCATCCATCACAAACCCTATGCCGCCACTTTTTGAAAATGAGGAAGAATACCGCATTTTCAGCGAAAGGCACGCAAAGGCAACCCCTGCCCTTGCTGACATAAATACATACACAGGCAAAGCCTGGCTGGGTATTGATGCAGGTTCCACCACCACAAAGGTGGTGCTGATGGCAGAAAACGGCGGCATCCTGTACAGCTATTACAATTCAAACAAAGGCAACCCTGTTTCTATTGTCAAAGAACAGCTGGACATTATTTATAACCTGTGTGGCGACAGAATCACAATCGCAGGCAGCGGTGTTACAGGCTATGGTGAAGAACTGATAAAAAATGCTTTCAACATAGATTTCGGTCTTGTTGAAACTGTGGCACATCTGCGTGCCGCAAAGCATTTCCAGCCACAGGTGGACTTTATCATAGACATCGGCGGGCAGGATATGAAATGTTTCAAAATCCGAAACGGCGCTGTTGACAGCATTATGCTTAATGAAGCCTGCTCTTCCGGCTGCGGTTCATTTATAGAAACCTTTGCCAGGGCACTGGGCTATAACATTGCAGACTTTGCAAAACTGGGCATCTACGACAAAACCCCGGTAAATCTGGGCAGCCGATGCACAGTGTTTATGAACTCCAGCGTAAAACAGGCACAGAAAGACGGTGCATCTGTGGAGGATATCTCCGCAGGGCTGTCCATCTCTGTAGTCAAAAACGCTATATATAAAGTTATCCGTGCCGCATCTGCAGATGATCTGGGCAAACACATCGTTGTACAGGGTGGCACATTCCTCAATGATGCCGTTCTGCGCAGTTTTGAACAGGAAATCGGCCGTGAAGTTGTAAGACCTACAATTGCAGGTCTTATGGGCGCATATGGCGCAGCCCTTCACGCACAGGACGCAGGGCTGGAAAACAGTGGTATTCTTACAGCAGAACAGCTGAAGGATTTTACCCACACAGCGCGCCCAGTCACCTGCAATCTGTGCACAAACCATTGCTCACTTACTGTAAACACCTTTGACGGCGGCCGCCGCTTTATCTCCGGCAACCGCTGTTCACGCCCTTTGGGCAAGGAAAAATCCACATTGCCAAATATTTACCGGTACAAACTGAAACGCCTGCAGTCCATGCAGGGTATGGGCAACGGCAATGGCAGCCGCGGCAGAATAGGGCTGCCTTTCGGTCTGAATATTTATGAAAATCTGCCTTTCTGGTATGAACTGTTTACAAATCTGAACTTTGATGTGGTTCTGTCTCCTGTTTCAGACAGGAAAACCTATCTGCTGGGACAGAGAACAATTCCGTCAGACACAGTGTGCTACCCTGCCAAACTTATGCACGGCCATCTGCAGCGGTTAATCAATATGGGAGTGGAAAATGTGTTCTACCCCTGCATGTCCTACAATTTTGACGAAGGCAAAGGAGACAACAACTACAACTGCCCTGTGGTGGCATATTACCCGGAACTGCTGGCTGTGAATATGCCGGATGTGAAAAAGATAAACTTTATGAACTTCTATGTGGGCCTGCATAAAGAAAAGGAATTTGAAAAGAAATTCAGTGAAGAAATGCTGGCACGTTTCGCCATTCCGAAAAAGGAAACTGTGGTCGCCGTGCGTAAAGCCTACACAGCCTACAGGGCATACAAGGCAGAAATATGTGCAAAAACAGAAGAATACATAGATTTTGCCCGCAGAAACGGCAAAAAAATAATAGTAATGGCAGGCCGCCCATATCATATTGACCCGGAAATCAACCACGGCATCGATGAACTGATTTCATCCTTTGACCTGGTGGTTATCAGCGAAGACGGGCTGTCCCACATACTGGACAAAGAGCCGAGAAAGGTGCTTAACCAGTGGACATACCAGACCCGTATGTACCAGGCGGCACGCTATGTGTGCACACAGCCGGATATGGAAGTGGTGCAGCTGGTAAGCTTTGGCTGCGGCATTGACGCCATTACCACCGACGAAATGAGAGATATTCTTGAAAGTGGCGGCAAGCTGTACACCCAGCTGAAAATTGACGATATTTCCAATCTGGGTGCAGTAAAAATCAGAATCCGCAGTCTTATAGCTGCAATGGAAGCAAAGGAGGGCAAAAATGGCACAGCTGATATATGATGAAACAGGCCGTCTGCTGTTTACGGAAGAAATGCGCAAGGAATACACAATTCTTATTCCGCAGATGCTGCCTGTTCATTTTTCAATAATGCGCCAGATTCTGGAAGGATATGGCTATAAATGTGAAACCCTGGGCGGTGACCCCCGTGAAATTGTGGATATGGGGCTGAAATACGTACATAATGACACCTGCTACCCTGCCCTGCTGGTTATCGGCCAGCTGCTGACAGCACTGAACAGCGGCAAGTATGACAAGGACAAAGTTGCACTGATGATTACACAGACTGGCGGCGGCTGCCGTGCGTCCAACTATATTCATCTGTTGAGAAAAGCACTTAAAAAAGCAGGTCTTGAGCAGGTGCCGGTTATATCGCTTAACCTGTCCGGTCTCGAAAAGAACCCGGGCTTCAAGCTGACACTTAATCTGGGCATCAAAATGCTGTATGCCCTTGTATACGGCGACCTTATTGTGCTGTTGGCAAACCAGACACGCCCATATGAGCTGAATGCCGGCCAGACCGATGAAATGGTAAACCACTGGATGAACAAACTGGTAAAGGAATTTGAACAGGGTGTAAAAATCAGCAAAAAGGCTGTTGTTGCCAAAATGGATGAAATATGTGCAGATTTTGCCGCAATTCCTGTAGGGGAAAAGAACAAGCCCCGTGTTGGCGTTGTAGGCGAAATATATGTAAAATATTCTCCACTGGGCAACAACAATCTGGAAGAATTCCTGGCACAGGAAGGCTGTGAAGTTGTGGTGCCGGGTCTGATGGACTTTATGATTTTCAAAATCTACAACCGTGAAGTTGATGTAAATCTCTATGGCGGCAAATGGATAAAAAAAACAGTGTGCCGTGTGATGAAAAAGTATTTTGAAGATTATCAGCAGAGAATGATAAATGTTATCAGCAAGTATCCTGTGTTCCGTGCACCGGGCACTTTCAGCCATCTGGAACATCTGGCCATGGAATATGTGGGTGCCGGCAACAAAATGGGTGAAGGCTGGCTGCTGACAGGTGAAATGCTGGAACTTATCAACGACGGTGTAAACAACATTGTGTGCACACAGCCTTTCGGCTGTCTGCCAAACCATATTGTGGGCAAGGGTATGATAAGAAAAATCAAGGACGATTATCCGGAAAGCAACATTGTTGCCATCGACTATGACCCGGGTGCAACACGTATCAATCAGGAAAACCGTATCAAACTGATGCTGGCAAACACCGGCAATATGAAACAGTTTGTAAAAGCTGAATAATATAATAAATGGGGGAGGCACAGCGCCTCCCCCTTGTTATTCTTGATAAACAGATAAGCCATAGTATGTCATCCCCAGGCAGTAAAACAGGCCGAAGGATTTTTGCATAATTATTGTTTTACAGGTATTTATAGTGCAAAGATTCTTCGCTGACGCTCAGAATGACAGAGTAATGGTTTGTCACGCCTGCAGTTTGCCGGACATCCCCTTGCAGTCTTATCAGAACTGTAATCACAATTTACATCAGAAAAGGCACAGCATATGCTGTGCCTTTGATTTTTATTTTATGACTGGGATTCCATAAGGATAACATCCACATAGAATGTATCCCCTGTTTCCGGACGATAGATGCCCAGATTCATTACATCTCCCGGTGAGAATTTTTCCAGTTCGTTCAGCAGGTCATCTGTTGTGTTGATTTCCTTGCCGTTTGCTTCAACAATTACGTCCCTTTCACGCACACCTTTGTATGCCAGGTCGCTGCCCTGTGTGATTGATGCAATGTATACACCTCTGCTTGGCAGACCGTTTCTCGGGCCGTTTGATTCGTTCAGTTCGATAACCTGCACACCCAGCACAGCCCTGCCTGCCACATAGCCGTTTTCGATAAGGCTGGTGATGATAGGCATAGCCTCTGTGATTGGGATGGCAAAACCGATGCCTTCATAATCTGTGGCGGCAATTTTGGATGATGTGATGCCGATAACCTGGCCAAAACGGTTTACCAGCGGACCGCCGGAGTTGCCCGGGTTGATGGCCGCGCTGGTCTGGATAAGGGCCAGACTTCTTGCGCCGGAGTCCACATCGCGGTTGAGACCGGAGATAATGCCCTGTGTACAGGTGCCGGAAAGACCGCCTGCATTGCCGATGGCAACCACGCGTTCGCCGATTTTCAGCTGTGTGCTGTCGCCGAATTCTGCTGCTGTAAGGTCATCTGCTTCCACCTTTATCACAGCAATATCTGTGTCTGCGTCTGCACCCACTATTGTGCCGCGCATCTGTGTGTCATCATTGAACACAATATTCACACTGCTGCCGCCGTCTACAACATGGGCGTTTGTAATAATATATCCGTCTTCTGTCATAATGATGCCTGTACCGCTGCCCACAGGGGAAACTGATGTGCCTGCGTATACATTGATGCTTACAACAGACGGGTTCACTTTTTCAAAAATATCTGTGGTGTCATATCCGCCGTCTGTATATTCCGGAACCGGCTGCAGTTCCACCACCGGGGCCTGTTCGGGTGCGTGGTATTCCTGTTCAAATGAAGGCAGATAATCCTTTATTTTTGAAGAAACAACGCTGCCGCTGCTGCCAATCCATATGCCACCTGCAAGACTGAGCAGGATGCACACAAGCATAAGCAGAATAACAGGACCTTTACTTCTTTTTCTGTATTCCATATATATCCCTTCCCTACTGTTTGTTTACAGTTTAATAATAAACCCTAATTGTGAAATTTTTTTGTATCTTATATTATTTTCACTTAAAATTCAACATAAAATCACATCCCGGTCAGTTTTCACTGTGATATGAACGGGATGATTTGTGATTTTATTATACAAAATGTAATTTATTATCTCTTTTTAACCTTTTGTTTATTATTTTTGCCTTTTGCCGTGGTTGGCAGCCCCACTTTTGGAGCTGATTGCTTTGTACTTTTTGCCCCGGGCAGAGTAAAGATAAATTCTGTGTATTCGCCTTCTTCACTTTCTGCCCATATTGTACCGCCGGAGCGCTGAACAAGGGTTTTGGAAATATACAGACCTATGCCTGCCCCGCGGGTGTGTACCGAACGGGAGGAGTCCTCTTTGTAGAAACGCTCAAAGATGTACGGCAGAGCCTCTTTGCTGATACCCTGGCCGGAGTTGCGGATTTTTACCGTAACCGTGCCGGCAGATTTGTCCTCTGTAACATTGAAACCGATATAGCCGCCCTTTGGGGTGAATTTCAGCGCATTGTCAAAAATATTGTAAACAACCTGATGGATAAGGTCCTGGTCAGCATTTACAAGAATTTTGGCAGGCTGGAAACCGCGCAGCACAATGTCATTTTCTTCAATGCGGTTTTCAAATGCAAAAGCAATGGCGGCAATTGTATCCCAGATATTGTAATTGTCTACATTCATTATAAATTCGCCGCTTTCCAGTTTGGAAATATCCAGCATACTGTTGGTCAGACGGGCAAGACGGCCCACTTCGTCTGAAATTACAGTCAGATATCTGTCCTGCATTTCCGGCGGTATAGTGCCGTCACGGATGCCGTCAACAAAGCCTTTGATACTGGTCATAGGGGTGCGCAGTTCGTGGGCAATGTTGGCAACAAAGCTGGAGCGGGATTTTTCATTGTTTTCCACAAAGCTGGCCATCTGATTGAAGGTGTAGGCCAGATGGGCTACCTCGTCATCGCCTTCTATTTCAACGCGGGCAGAAAATTCCCCCTGGCTGAAACGGCGGGCAGCCTCTGCAATATTTCTCAGCGGAGTGGTCAGCCTGCCTGTAACTATGATGGAAACCACGCTGGACAGCAGCAGCATTGTGCCGGCACACACCATAAATATTGACAGGATTGCATTGGTAAACACAGTGATGCTGGTGGCATCTGAAAAAGCAAAAACATAACCGATGATGTTTCCGCTTTCATCTCTTGCCGCACGCCCCACTGTATAATAGGTTCCGCTGTATTCAATATCAAAATTTTCTTTCAGCTGCACACTTTTATCCACACCGGACAGTATTTTCATAGTCTCCTGTGGCACATAAGAGCCTTCGTGGGAACATTTGTTGGTTTCTGTACACACAATGCAGCGGCCGTTTTCGTCGGCAAGCAGCACAATGGTGGAAGTGGTGTTGGATATAAGGCGCAGATTTTCGCGCAGTTTGCTGCGCTGTTCTTCTGTGGAAATGCCGTCAATTTCCTGCATTGAGTCATCAAAAGCAGCCTGTGCGTTGATAACACACAGGTTCATCAGATTCAGACGGTCAGTTTTGAAATACTTGCTGGCGAAGAAAACAAATGAAATACCAATAGTGCTGATGGCAAGCACCAGCACCAGACTCATTGCCGAGAAAAATCGGGAAACAATGGATTTTCTCATTCAGAAACCTCTTTTAGCCTTTAAGACCCTGTTCCTGTCTTTCCATATTTTCTACTACTACATCGTAGATTTCGCCCAGGCTTGCTGCATATTCCAGCACCAGCCAAGGTTCATTTGTGTGGTAGTGAATTTTGATCAGGTCTTCATCACCTACAGCCAGCAGGCTGTCACCTTTGAAGTTTTCCACGATGTAATCGTAGATTTCGTCTTCGTCCAGACCTTCGCCTTCGATAAGTAACTGTGTGTCAAATTTGAATTCAAGCATTTTTATATCTCCTTAAAATAATATTCAATAAATGGTGTAATATGTTATGTGCGGTACTATGCGGGCATCGTACCCTGCATAACAGCCTGCGGCTATTCCTTAACCTCAAACTTATAGCCTACGCCCCATACTGTTTTCAGGCTCCACTGGTCGCTTACACCTTCCAGTTTTTCACGCAGACGCTTGATATGCACGTCGATAGTGCGGCTGTCACCATAATATTCAAAGCCCCATACTTCGTCCAGCAGGGCATCGCGGGTAAACACCTTGTTCGGATTGGATGCAAGATGGTGCAGCAGTTCCAGTTCTTTAGGCGGAGTGTCTATAACTTCATCCTTTACCTTCAGTTCATATTTGGTAATGTTCACCACCAGATTGTCAAACACCAGCGCCCCGTCAGAGGAGGACGGTGCCCGGCTGTTTCTGTCGCTGCGGCGCAGCACAGCCTTGATTCTGGCCACCACTTCCTTTGTATCAAAAGGTTTTACCACATAGTCGTCAGCACCCAGTTCCAGCCCCAGCACCTTGTCAAAGGTTTCGCCTTTGGCTGTCAGCATAATGATAGGTGTGTTGCCTTTTGCACGGATGCGGCGGCAGGCTTCCCAGCCGTCTACGCGTGGCATCATAACATCCAGCAGCACCAGGTCAAACTGTCTTTCGTCAAAAACTGTCAGTGCGCTTTCTCCGTCGTGGGCCATGGCTGTTTCATAGCCTTCCTTTTCAAGGTAAAGGCGCAGAAGTTCGCATATATTTTTATCATCATCAACTATAAGAATTCTTTCTTTGTCCATAATTGCCTCCTTGCAGAGTCTTATTAATATGATTATACATTAAAAATATGAACAAATAAAGTTTTAGGATAGAAATATTTCAAATTATGACAAAAATTATGACCGCTTGTTTTGAACCCGTTTATAGTGTAATATAAAGTATAGAATCAAATATTGTGCGAGGTATATTTTATGAAAAAAATATTATCACTGCTGCTTTCGCTGTCAATGGTATTTCACCTTGCAGGCTGCAGCAGTAACACAGGCAACGCAGACAGCCTGCCGCAGAGCAGCTCTGTTGCAGAAAGCAGTATTGTGGAAGAAAGTTCCACAGCAGAAAACCCTGTATCATCAGAAACCAATTCTGCCCCGGCATCATCATCAGAAACCCCGGTTTCTTCAGAAAATGAAGAAAGCAAACCGGCAATCGACGAAGACGGCCATTTCTTTGACAAGAAAAACGTGGCGCTGTACATCCACACCTACGGTCACCTGCCGGAAAACTTTATAACCAAGGACGAAGCAAGAGACCTGGGCTGGGAAGGCGGCAGCGTGGAAAAATATGCACCGGGCTGTGCCATAGGTGGCGACAGGTTCGGCAACTATGAAGGTCAGCTGCCAAAGGCAAAGGGCCGCACCTACTATGAATGTGATATTGATACCGACGGCTATCACAGCCGCGGCAGCCGCAGGATTGTATTTTCCAACGACGGGCTGATTTACTACACACACGACCATTACGAAAGCTTTGAACTGCTTTACGGGGAGGAATAATTATGAAAATTATAGTTCTTGACGGCCGCAGAATGACTGACAGGGAGACAGCACACCTGTATCTGAAGAAAAAGCTGGAACTGCCGGAATATTACGGCAGAAACCTGGACGCCCTGTATGACTGCCTGTGCGAAATGAGCGGTGTGCAGATTATAGTGACCTATGTGCCGGAAATGAAAGACAATCTGCGCCGCTATGCAGACAATATTCTCAATGTGCTGGAAGCTGCCGCAGAAAAAAACAGAAAAATCGATGTTATCACCGAAGAAATGGTGGATGAACTGTAAATCAAAACCACCAGCTAAGCTGGTGGTATGCACAAGCCCTAGAAGGGCATATTACCTGCTCACCTCTTAAGAGGCACTGAAAGTCTGTCTGTTGCATTACACGCACTACAACCACTAAAGTGGTAATATGTCATTCTGA
>JAFULT010000074.1 GCA_017483145.1 Oscillospiraceae bacterium
ACGGGCACACTGTGTTTCCAAAGCTGCAACAACAACTATGAATTTATCGCAGTGTTTTTCAACCCTGTGCCCTATGATTACAGCACCGTCTACAAATACCAGCTTATCCCCTTTTGCAAAAGCTTCTTCAGCCTGGCGGAGAATTTCCCGCTCAATGAAAGGATGTGTGATATCTGTAAGTTTCTGCAGGTTTTCTTCAGATGAGAACGCTCTCATTGAAAGCAGTTTTGTATCCACCTGACCTTCGAAAATTATATCTGTGCCAAAATGTTCTGCCAGCTGCTGCTGACATTCCGGAAATGTGCGGATATCCTTTGCAACAACATCGCAGTCAATTACCTTATATCCCTTTGAACCGTAATAGGCTGAAAGGGTGCTTTTACCACAGCCGCTCTGGCCTGTGATAGCAACTACCAGTCCTTTTTCCATTATAAATTCACCACCCTGAATGCCGCTGCTCTCAGCAAGCGGTTATATACTGCCAGGCCTACACCTTCAGTTGACGGCATCATAGCATAAACTTTACCTGCGCCGATTTCATCCAGCTGACGGAGAGCATGGAACAGTTTTACAGCCTGTGTTGCACTGTCACTTTCTTTACCATATGAAACTGACTTTACGTTCAGCCTGTCCACATATTCATCAAAACAGAGAGCTGTGGCATTTTCGCTTTCAACCAGCTGTTTGTATTTTTCAAATTCTGCATTGATGATAATCACCTCTGCCTTCGGAGCGTAATGTTTGTGTTTAAGCCCCGGAGAAAGTGCTTTTTCATCCTTTGCCAGTTCTTCTGTAATTCCTTTGGACAGCAGCACTTCCTTGTGAAGCACATCTTCCATCTGTGCTTTTGTGATAAAGCCCGGTCTGAACAGGATAGGCTGTGGACCGGCAAGGGAAACAACTGTGGATTCCACGCCGATATTGCATTCACCCCCGTCAAGTACAAGAGGTATACGGCCTGTCATATCGTTGTAAACAGTCTGTGCATCTGTAGGGCTTGGACGGCCGGAGCGGTTTGCAGAAGGACCTGCCAGGGGCAGACGGGTTTTTGATATGATTTCCAGAACAACAGGGTTTGACGGCATACGTATGCCCACTGTTTCAAGGCCTGCTGTAGCTGCATATGGTATTTTATCTGTTTTATTCAGAATAATTGTAAGCGGACCCGGCCAGAAAGCTTCTGCCAGCTTTATGGCATCTTCCGGTATATCCTTTGCCACATCGCCGAGCATTTCATAGTCACTTATATGAACAATAAAAGGATTGTCCCGCGGGCGCTCCTTGGCTTTGAAAATATTTGCGCAGGCATCGGGATTTGTTGCATCTCCAAACAGGCCGTAAACAGTTTCTGTAGGAATTGCAACCACTTCGCCTTTTCTAAGTATATCACAGGCCAGCTGAATGCTTTCCTGTGTTGGTTTAAGTAATTTTGTATCCAAAATTATGCCTCCGAACTTTTCAGTTTTTCTGCCTGGTCTGCTGTAACCAGTGCATCGATAACTTCGTCAAGGTCGCCATTGAGCACCTGTTCCAGTCTGTAGATTGTAAGACCGATGCGGTGGTCTGTCAGACGGCCCTGTGGGTAGTTATAGGTACGGATGCGTTCACTTCTGTCACCCGTGCCAACCTGATTCTTTCTTTCCTGTGCCACTTCTGCATCCTGTTTCTGTTTTTCAATATCATACAGGCGGGAGCGCAGTACTTTGAGAGCTTTGTCTTTGTTCTTGTGCTGGCTTCTTTCGTCCTGACATTCTACAACCAGACCGGTTGGCAGATGTGTTACACGTATGGCGGATGATGTTTTGTTGATGTGCTGACCGCCTGCACCGGATGAACGGAATGTGTCAATTTTAAGGTCTGCAGGGTTGATGTCGATTTCAACATCGTCCACTTCCAGTATTACAGCAACTGTAACTGTGGATGTATGAATTCTGCCCTGTGTTTCTGTGTCCGGCACACGCTGTACACGGTGAACGCCACTTTCAAATTTGAAACGGCTGTAAACGCTTTCGCCTTCAATTGAGAAGGAAACTTCCTTGAAGCCGCCAAGCTCTGTTTCGTTGAGTGACAGGATCTCTGTTTTCCAGCCTTTTGCGTCAGCATACATATTGTACATTCTGTAAAGGTTATATGCAAACAGGGCTGCTTCTTCACCGCCTGCACCGCCACGGATTTCAATGATAACATTTCGGTCATCATTTTCATCTTTTGGCAGCAGCAGGATTTTAAGTTCCTGTGAATATACTTCAAGCAGTTCTTTGCTTTCATCATACTGCATCTGAACCATTTCCTTGAAATCAGGTTCAAGACCGCCTTCGTCCAGCATCATTTTTGCTTCGTCAAAATTATCTTTTGCGGCTGTGTACTGGTCAAATTTTTCGATGAGCGGAGTAAGGTTTTTGTATTCCTTCATCAGATTGCGGTATCTTGTATTATCATTGATAACTGTAGGGTCCATCAACAGCTGGTTGATTTCTTCATATCTTCTTTTTACTTCTACAAGTTTGTCAAACATTTGTTATTCTCCATCCTGGGTTATGATTCTCTTGATATTCTTTTCTATTTTGGAACGCGGCACCATAACTTCCCTTCCGCATTTTGTACAACGGATTTTAAAGTCCATCCCTACACGCAAAACAAGGAATTCATTGTTTTTACAAGGGTGCTCTTTTTTTGTAATTATAATATCATTTACTTTTACATCCATTATTTCACCGCCTATATTACATTATCTGTTTTATTTTACCATAAAAAGTGTCAGGATAACAGCCCCAATATTAAATTTTCGCAAATATTTTTAAAATTCAAATAATCTTACTTTAAACAGCATATAAATTAAAAACAACCATTATATAAGGAAGGTATTTTATATGGAGTATATACAGGAAGCAAATATGGAAATTACTGCCGGTATTGATATGGATTATATAAAAAAAGCCTGTGACACCAAAGAGGTATTGTGTTCAAAAGCTCTCGTTTATGAAAGAAATGTTGGTCTGCACTTTAATCTGGGAGGGTATAAAGCCATTATGCCTGTGGAGGAAGTGGCATACAGCCCTGTGAACTCACCCATAAAGGAAGCTGCTGTTGTCACAAGAGTAAACAAAAATGTGTGCTTTGTGATAACATCTATAGATTACTCACTGATGGAGCCGGTAATATACATATCACGCAGGCAGGCACAGAAAACAGCCTATGAAAAATATATACGCAGGTTAAGGCCGGGGGATGTTATCCCATGCACAGTCACCCACGTGGACAGTTTCGGAGTATTCTGTGATATTGGCTGGGGTATCACAGCCCTGTTGCCTATTGATTTTATTTCTGTTTCCAGAATCAACAGTCCCCGGGACAGATTCACCACCGGACAGGATATATTTGCCTGTATAAAAAGCATAAGTGGCGATGGAAGAATAGTCCTGACACACAAGGAACTGCTGGGAACATGGCTGGAGAATGCACATATGTTTACACCCCAGTCAGCTGCGATAGGAATTGTGCGAAGTGTTGAAAGCTACGGAATATTTATTGAGCTGGCACCAAATCTTGCCGGATTGGCAGAAAGCTGTGAAGGAATTCAGCCCGGAGATGTGGTAAATGTGTTTATAAAAAGCATATTGCCTGAAAAAATGAAGGTGAAGCTGGTTATAATGAGTACGCTGAAAAATTTTGAAACTGACAGGAATATAAAGTATTTTATAAAAGAAGGTCATATCGACCGGTGGGTATATTCCACAGACAGCGGTGTTAAAAACATATATACTGTTTTTGAATAACCACACCAAGCTGATAAACCGGTGGTTGTTTCTGTGCAAAACAAAAAGGCGGGATATTTCCCGCCTTTTCTATCAACATTTTCTTAAATTATTTCTTTGGAACTGATTCCCAGTCTTTCAGGAATTTTTCGATACCTGCATCTGTCAGAGGGTGTTTGAGCATCTGAGCAATTACTTTGTAAGGAACTGTAGCGATGTCTGCACCAGCTGCTGCACATGCTGTTACATGTGTAGGCATTCTGATTGAAGCAGCGATAATTTCTGTTTCGATGTTGTGGATTGCAAAGATATCTGCGATTTCGCTGATAAGGTTGATGCCTTCCATACCGATGTCATCAAGTCTGCCAACGAATGGTGATACATATGTAGCACCTGCTCTTGCAGCCAGCAGTGCCTGTGCAGCAGAGAAGATAAGTGTTACATTTGTTTTAACGCCCATACCGGAGAGGATCTTTGTTGCTTTCAGACCTTCTTCGCACATTGGGATTTTGATAACGATGTTTGGATGAATTTTGATAAGTTCTTTAGCTTCTTCAACCATTACTTTACTATCAAGGCTGATAACTTCAGCGGAGATAGGGCCGTCAACGATTGTTGTGATTTCTTTTACAACTTCCTGGAAATCTCTGCCTTCTTTAGCGATAAGGGATGGGTTTGTTGTTACACCGCAAATAACGCCAAGATCATTAGCTTTTCTGATTTCTTCAACATTAGCTGTATCGATAAAAAGTTTCATTGGTGGTTTCCTCCTGATTTTTTACTTACCTTGATATTAACACATTTTGGCAGTGTTTACAAGTATATAATTCGGTTTTACCATTTTTTTATAATAAAAAATCACAAACCCCGCCCGAAAGGACGGGGTATGAATAACAACCCTATAAGGGTAAACAATACCAGCGGCGCCTAAAGGCGCATCTAAGCGACACCAACTGCAAACTGGTGTCGCTATTTTGTTATGTGTGCGAATGGGTTTTCATATTCCTTGAAAGTCAGTTGGTCTGAAACCATATCTTCTGTTTCCTGCTCTTGTATATACTTTCTGATTGCCGCTTCAT
>JAFULT010000075.1 GCA_017483145.1 Oscillospiraceae bacterium
ACAGATGATAGCATATCAGCTGTACGGGTTTGAAAACTGGTTTGTACCTACCACTGACTACAACAGTGAAACAAGGACATCTACCAACCCTACTGAAATCGGCTGGGGCTTTGGCCCACAGACAAGGGATATTTCTGCAGAATATGTATCAGACAGCAGGATAAGGGTAAATATCCATGCAGAAAACCCGGAAGCAGAAAAAGAATATAATTTTGCTGTTTATTTTGATGTAATGACAGAAAATGGCTGCACATTTTTACGATTCAATGAGATGACAATGGAATAAGCAAATAAAAAAGCGGCTGGAAAGCCGCTTTTATTTATGGTCTTGAATTGTCGTAGTAATTTGCATAATTGCCGCTGAGATAGTTCATACGGTTCATATAGTTCAGTTCCTTTGCAGACTGGCCTGCATAATAGGCTGTCTGCCGTGAGTTGGCACTGATGCCTGCCAGTTTTTTCTGCATTTCTGCCTGTGAAAGCCGCTGATGCTTGCAAAGTTCTTCAAAACGGTCGCTGAACTCCCTGAAGTTTGTCAGCATCTGGCGCTGGATAGAATTAGAATCCTGTATCGCAGAATACAGCATATACTGGGTCCTGTTGATTTTATCCAGTTTGTCATTGATATGTTCAAGATTGAGAATGATTTTATCCATTCGCAGTTCTTCTTCCAGCTTGTTGTAGGCTTCTTTGAAATCATCACATCTGCCGGATTCAAAATATTCATATATTGTACATACACCTGCAAGTGTGCGGTATTTCCTGTACAGAATATTTTTGCTGTAGATTTCTTCCAGATTTCTGCGGCTCCGTTCCAGATGAACTTCTGCTGTCTGAACCTGCCGTGTAATTGCATTCCAGCGGGCCCAGATTTTGTTGTTTTCTTCCTGGACCGCTTTTTCATTTTCTGCAACCTGTATGGCAACGCGCTGTTCTTCAGCCCGGTTATAGGCTTCTATCTCCCGCTTTTTCTGCTGCCACTGTTTCATTTCAGATGCATTGGCCCTGTTCAGTTTGTTTTTTGCAAATATTTTTGACAAGACGCCAAATGCAACCATGACACACGCCAATATAATGATGATGCTGCGCACTTTCACTGCCCGCAATGCTATCAGCCAGACAATCCGAACAAGAATTGTGATCGGGAAGAACAGTGCCAGATAAATCATGCCTATTCCTGAATACCAGTCACATATTTCGCAGATTTTACCTGCGCCCAAAGCGATGGCCATAAGTATGACGCCAAAAAATATCCGTGCATCGCCACTGTCCACTTTTGATGACTGTCTTGGTTCCGGCGGAAGTGCTTTCAGCTGTTTTTCAACAGGATCTGCTGATATGTATTGAAGGGAATCCCGTTCTTTTTTCAGCTCATCAATAAAATTCTGCTGGGCATATATGCTTTTTTCCATATCCACACATATTCCCAGATATTCCATTATCTGTGTTTTATTCATAATAATTACCTGCTTATTATGTACTATTTATTTTCCAGTTGTCTGCGCATTGCTTCCAGTTCTTCCAGCTGGCCCATATCCATCCAGCTGTCTTCGCTGACAGGATATACACCCACTTTGAAGCCTTTTGCACGGTAGCTTTCCATAATGTCCGGGAAGCCGATGGCTTTGCCTTCTTCCAGCTCTTCAATGATTCTGCCGTCCACAAGGTACATACCTGTGTTGGTAAGGAAGTTGAAGGTTGGTTTTTCTGTAACGGAATCGATTTCGCCGTCGCTGTTCAGATTGAACACGCCGTATGGAATTGTAACATGTTTAAGGGCGCACACTACTGTGATAAGGTTGCCGTTTTTCTGATGGAACTTGTAGATATCGTTGTAGTCTGCTTCAATCAGCACATCACAGTTTGTCAAAAAGAACGGGCCTTTTACCTTGTCTTTCAGCAGGGCAAGGCCGCCGCCTGTGCCAAGGAAAACTTCTTCATCTGCAAAATCCACATTGTAATCTTTGCAAAGCTCGTTGAAATAGGCTTTGATCATATTTTTCTTGTGGTTTACGATGATTTTGAAATCTTTGATGCCAAAAGCCTTGAAATGGTCGATTATATGTTCGATAATCGGCTTTTCACCTACCGGAATAAGTGGCTTTGGCAGGATTTTTGTATATGGATACAGGCGTGTGCCAAGACCGCCCGCCATAATTACAACAGGTAAATCCAGCTTTTTATTCACTTTTACGCTGCTTTCATCAAAGAAAATAACATCAGTAATAACACCGTCATTGTCCAGCAGTGGCAGTGCATAGATGGAATGCTTTATCATAAAAGCATTTGCCTGGCTGCGCTGACCTGCTTTCAGCGAAAGGAAGTTGTAGTTTGCCATTTCGCCCACTTTTGCGTCCAGCCGGCCGCCGCGGAGAATATGGCGGCGGATGTCACCGTCTGTGAGAACAGCCTTCAGCTTCAGTTCCGGTGCGATAAACAGGATTTTCTTTTCTTTTTCGTTCAGCAGCTGCATTGCCTGCAATACAGGCATATCTTCATTTATAATAAGTTCGTCAATAAGCATAGGACTTCTCCTGTGTTGTTATTGAGGAATACTAAGGGAATCCCTCCACCGCAAGCGGTCCCCCTCCCTTTGACAAGGGAGGCAATTATGAAATATTATCCGGATTTATTTTGTCAGGTCAAGGATTTCTGCGCAAACGATTCTTACTTCTTCCTCTGTCAGGTTGGAAGAACAAGGGATGTTTACGATTTTGCCCACATAGTCTCTTGCATTTGGCAGAGGCATACACAGGCTGTCTTTGTATGGTGCCTGGTCAGGGTTCAGCAGCCAGATTGGGCGGGACTGGATTCTTCTCTGTGCCAGACCTTCAATCATTTCGTTTCTTGTGATCTTGCAGTCATCCAGATACAGCTGGTGGAACCACATTGAAGAACGGATGCCCGGTGTGTAGTCAATGATTTTCAGGCCGTTTTTGCCGTCCAGCAGTTCTTTGTAGATAGCAAAGTTTCTGTTTTTGGCTGCAACAAAGTCTTCCAGATGTTCCAGCTGTGCAAGGCCCAGGGCTGCAGCAATGTTGTTCATACGGTAGTTGTAGCCAACGTCTGTATGAATAAACAGCAGGTTGTCTTCTTTTTTGGCCATATCCTGTGCTTCTTCAGACAGAATTGCCATGTTGTGGCGGCTTTCTTCGTTGTGACAGATAGCCATACCGCCACCGCCTGTTGTCATAACCTTGTTGCCGTTGAAGGACAGTGCGCCGTAATGACCGATTGTGCCCAGATGTCTGCCTTTGTAGCGGCCTTCTGTTACAAATGTGCCCACGGATTCTGTGGCATCTTCAAGAACAAACAGGTTGTATTTTTCTGCAATGTCCATCAGACGTTCCATATTTGCCATATTGCCGAAAACGTGAACAGGAATCATACCTTTTACGTGTGCACCTGTTGTTTTGTTAATCAGCTTGCCGTCCTGCATTTCACAGTAGTTGTCGATGAAGTACTGCACGCTGTCAGGGTCCATACAGAAGTATTTGTCACAGTCAACAAACACAGGTTCTGCGCCGCAGAAACGCACAGGGTTTACAGCTGCAATAAATGTAAGGGCTGCACAGATAACTTCATCACCAGGGCCGATGCCTGCATCAACCAGGGACAGGTGCAGTGCAGCTGTGCCGCTGTTTGTGGCAACAACCTTTTCTGTGCCCATGTATTCAGCCATGGCTTTTTCAAATTTTGGAATCAGCGGACCTGCTGTGGATACCCATGTGGATGCAACAGCTTCGCTTACATATTTTACTTCATTACCTGGGAAATTAGGTACTGAAAGCGGAATGAATTTTCTTTCCATATATAATATCTCCTGTATTAAAGTCAGAATTAAAGTTATATCTATACTATTATACAATGTAATTATAAATTTTTATATAGTTATTCAAAACTTTTTGTAAAAAATTCTTGAACAAAACGCAGAATTGCCCCAATAAACAGGGTATATACCCGGTACATCAGCAGGGTGTAGGCTGAAATATCAAAATAATCTGCCATTGTATGCGGTGGGTTGATGATTATATCACCAAAGTTCAGCAGGTTGCCCCCAACAGAACCCGGGTCAATGCGGATGGCCTGCACATCCTGCACAGGCAGACTGCCGCGGTAACAGGACGGGTTGTCTTTGTCCGGCACAAGGAATATTCTCTTCTGCCGGGACCAGGCTGTGTCCCCCGGATTTGTGTAGTAAAGAACCACATCCCCGGTGTACAGCAGGCTGTCCATTTCCATATAAATTGATGCAAAGAGGCCGTTTACTGTGTAAATCATCTGTGGGTCGGTGTCGGTGGTCCGCCAGCCGCCCTCTACCGGTTTGAATGCTACCAGTTCAAAATCTTCCGGCTGCAGCTGTGCTGTAACCAGGCTGCCGTTCTTTATGGCAGAGGTTTCCGTCATATAGCCTTTTATGCCGCCGGCCGCAAATATTGCCGCAGTCAGCACTGCCGCCAGCAGTAAAAGCTGCCAGCCTTTCAGTTTTTTGAGAAAATCAGTCATAGGTTACACTGCCTCCTTTCACCAGTTCAAAGCTGAGCCGGCTATCGGTGTAGTTCACCCTGTAATATGCCACATCCACACTGCCGATATGTCCCATAGGCACATCAAACAGTTCGTCGAAATATTCGATAAATTCTGCAGATGACCAGTCAATCAGCACGTGGGTTACGCCGTATTTTACAAAGCGGTCGTACATTTCCTGTTGCTGCAGGGTCTTTGTCTGCCGCAGGGTTTCCCCCGCAGAGGTAAAGCCGCTGTTGGGGATAATACGGTTGTCTGCCAGTTCAAAGGTGTAGGTAAACCAGCGGTGGCCGTCATCCTGACCGCTGTAAAGATAGATAACATCCTCTTCCCCTATGCTGTCACGGATAAAATCTGCCTTTGCGGCAATTGATCTGCGCAGGGCGAAGGAATCGCTGTTCACACCGGTAAAAATATTTTCCGGCAGGATATAGAAATTGAACAGCAGCAGCATACAGGCTGTAATGCCCAGCAAAGCACCCTTTGCCAACGGGACAAAGCCGTCGCGGGCGGCAAGGGACAGCGCCATAACCGCCATAGCCAGCCACGGGATATAGTAAACATACATATATCTTTCGTAGCTTACCAGGTCATAGGCTTCGCCGCTGAGAACATAAACATACAGCAGCAGGTGGAACAGATAATAGCCCACAAAGCCGATGGTGCTGGTGACAAACATTGTGGCGGAGCGCTTTCTGCCTTTTTTGTCGCCAAAAACAACTGCCAGCAGAAAAATTGCCACGATAATTATAAATACATTCCTGCCGCTGCCGGCCATTGAAACCTTTTTGCCGGAAAAGGCAGTAAAGAATGAATCCTGTATAATAAGGAACTTTTCACTTTTAGGGCCGACAAGGAATTCCTTTACGCCGGTGAGCAGGATTTCCACCATACCCATACCGGCTTCACCGCCGTAATCGGCGCGGTCCACAGCCAGCACCCTGCCCAGGTGGATACTCCAGCCCACAAAACTGCCGCCGGTAACGGCCAGCATGGCAAAGGCCGCTGCACATTTGCCCATAAAGCCTTTGATTTTAAGGAAGGTAAACTGTTCTTTGCCCACCAACAGGTCAAAGAAAATCACAAACAGGGCAATGCAGGACAGGGCCAGACCCATATCCTTGGAGAAGGTGAGAAACATCAGCAGGGACAGCACAGGAATAATCCGGCGGCTGTCGTCCTTTTCAGAGAAGAAATATACCGCAACTGTGCCTGCTGTAACCAGTGCCAGAGGGATATCTGCATAGGCAGAGATGTACACCGGTTTCAGATAAGGGGCAAATTCTGACACTGCAAAGAAAAACGGTGTGAAAAATGCAATAAGGTAAACCAGCACGGCGCTGTTCCAGTTTTTCTTTTCAAATGGAGCTGTAAATGCGGCAAATGCGGCAAAAAACAGCACGTCATAGGCAAAGTAGCCCAGCCATTCTGTAAAAGCAGGGTTGGCCCACTGGAAAAAGTAGGACAGCACAGGCAGGGCAGGCGGAATGGACTGGCCCAGCATGCTGGATTTGTAGTAGGTGTACAGCCGGTTGTGATTTTTGACCAGCAGTTGGCTGATGCCCCAGAAGGAGAATTCGTCCCATTCGTGCATCATAGGCTGTGCCTGTGAAAGGTAAACCAGCATTGCCACACAGCCGGCGGCAAACAGCGCCACGCCCGGTGTAAGGAAAGCAGTCAGCTTTTCTGTGATGCTGTCTTTGTTTTTATACACAGCAAAGGCAAAAGCGGCGGCCGCCAGCAGATATGCTGTGATTGCCCCGGCTCTGAGCATATTGAACAGTGCCATCAGCAATGTGATGTTTACCAGTGTGGCCACAGACACCAGCGGTGTCAGGGACGGGCGTATGTCTGCCAGGGCATACAGCGCAAATGCAAACATAAGCACCAGTGCAAAAGCAACAAAAGCATTTACCAAGCCGCTCACTCTCCTTTCTGTAAATCTATAATTCAGTCAAATTCCTTTTTTAGCATTTCCTGCAGGAATTTCAGCACAGAGCTGACAACACCTGTGTACAGGAAAAGGTTGAAAAAGTCTCCGTAGGAAACAGAAAAATATTCCCCGAAGGTTTTTTCGCTGTTGATAACAATATCCCCGAAGTCAAGGACATTGCCTGCGTACATTGTAGGGTCAATGCGCAGGGAGGTAATGTTTTTTACAGGTGTTTCCACCATAAACCAGCCCGGCTGCCCCCGTACAGGCACAAGCCACAGGCGTTTGTGCACTGAAAAGGCCCGGTCCCCCGGCTGTGTGTAATACACAGTCATTTCCCCCGGGTGGACGGAAGATTCCATATACATTTTTATGCTGGTGATTTTGCCGGTATATTCTGCAATCATCTGGGGGTCATTGTCAGTGGTGATTACCGCACCGTCCTTTACCGCAATGCCGGACCAGGCAAAATCCTGTGCCTGCATTGTCTGTGTGGACAGGCTGCCGTTTTTTCTGGCGGCAGTTTCTGTCACAAAGCTGAACAGCCCGCTGAAAACAAACAGGGCAACCAGTGCCATTGCAGTGCCGGCAATTATCCGGCGGGAGGAGATTTTTTTCAGTTTGTCAACCATTGATGTTTCCTCCCTTTACCAGTTCAAAGCTGAACCTGTCATTTTCATAATTTACTTTGTAATAGCCAATACAGTTTGCTTCCACATCCCATACAGAGCCGTCAACAAAGAACTGGTCAAAATATTTTGCAAAAGCTTCGCTTGGCCGGTCAATCAGCAGATGTGTCACACCTGTCTGTACAAAACGGTCATAGAAAGCCTGCTGATATTTTTCCACCACTTCATCCTCTGTCAGACCTGCGGTGTCCACAGGTTTTTCTTCCACTATCATATTGGCGGCCAGTTCGTGGGTGTAGATAAACCATCTTTCGCCGGTGTCTCCGCCGCTGTGCAGGAAGATTACATCATCTTCGCCGATGGCATCTTCAATATATGCCACCCTTTTCTTTATATCAAGGCGTGTGGCAAAGGAGCGGTCGTTGCATTCAATAAATATATTGTCGTAGCTTACATAGTAGTTGAACAGCAGGAACACACAGCCCACAAAGCCGAAAAGTGCCCCTTTTGCCCAGAAGCGTCTGCCGTTTTTCACTGCGATACACAGTGCAAACACCGCTGCAGACAGCCACATAATATAGTACGGATAAATATAGCGGTTATAGCTTACCAGACCATAGGCATTGTCCTTGAAGATATAAACATAAAGGAACAGGTGGAATATATAATAGCCCACAAAGCCGATAATGGTGGTGACATACATCATGGCTGTGCGTTTTCTGCCTGTTTTGTCGCTGAACACAAATGCCAGCACAAACAGCACGGTAACGATGGCAAAAATCACCGCACCGCTGCCTACCATTGACAGCCTGGTTGTAAAGAAGGCGTCAATCATACTCTGTTTTATAATAACAAACTTTTCTGACTGTGGGCCTATAAGCAGTTCCTTTATGCCTGTAATCAGCATCTGCACCTGGCTCATATTTGTTTCGCCACCCAGTTCAAAGGGGTTGCGCTGCATTACGCTGGCCATATGGGCAGACCAGCCCAGGAAAGAGCCGGCCGCAGTAATCAGCATTGCGGCGGCGGCAAGGCATTTGCCCAAAAAGCCTTTGATTCTGATAAAAGAAAATTCCTTTTTGCCCACCAGCATATCAAAGAATGCCACAAAGGCCACTATACAGGACAGGGCAAAGCCCATATCCTTGATAAACGTAAGGAACATCAGCACCGGAAGCAATGGCAGCACATCACGGCTGTCTCCGTCATCGCTGAAGAAGTACACCGCCAGCGCGCCGGCTGTAACCACACCCAGGGGGATATCCGCCATTGAAGTGATGTAAACCGGTTCAAGGAAGATTATTTTTGTATAAACTTCAAATATATAAGGGCTTAAAAAGCCGAAAAGATAAACGATAAAGGCATTGTGCCAGCCCTTTCTGTCAAATGCCGCTGTAAAGGCGGAATAACAGGCAAAGAACATAACATCATAGCCGAAAAAGGCGATCCATTCTGCAAATTCTGCATTTGCCCACTGGAAAAAGTAGGACACCACCGCAAGTGTAGGCGGTGTGGAGTTGCCTATCATACTTGATTTGTAGAAGGTGTACAACTGGTCATTGATGTTCAGCAGATGTTTGCTGATGCCCCAGAAGGAAAATTCGTCCCATTCTGTCATCAGCGGCTGGCGCATTGCAAGAAAAACCAGCATTGCCAGACTGCTGATTAAAAACAGCACCACACCCGGTGAAAGGAAGCCTGTCAGCTTTTCTTTCAGGCTGTCCCTGTTTCTGAAAAGGGCAAAAACCAGCGCCGCGGCGGAAATGCCGTATGCCAGCCATACCCCCGGCATAAGCAGGTCTGCCATGCCCATAAGGGACACAACATTAATCAGCACCGCCACAGAAACCAATGGTGTGATGGCGGCCTTTATGCCCCGGACTGCATACAGGGCAAAGGCAAATGCCACTATGGCTGAAAAGGAAATCAGACTGTTAAGCAACAAAAACCACCGCCCTTTCCGGTAAATAATACACAATCAGCATCAGAACTGCTGTAATAACAGTAAAAATATAGCTTGTGGCTATGCAGGACACATCTGTGTTTTTAACATTTTTCCTTGTTCTTGTGGAAAAATACTGGCCGGCCGCCATACAGAAACCCAGAAATGCCGGATAAACATATCTCATCTGCAGGCCGATAATCTGGGGCAGGGTAACAGGAGTCCAGGAAAGGTACAGCCCTGTCAGCACCACGGCATAGGTCAGTATACTGCAGATAAAAAACCACAGGGTTTTCTGCATATCCTTTTTGTCAAACACATCAGCCTGTTTGATGCAGGCCAGCAGCACCACCACAGGTGTAAGGTAATTTATAAGGGGCAGCTTTACATCCAGCCAGCCCAGCATACCGCCGCTGAACAGGAAAAAGCTGTTGTTTTTAAGTGTGTCTGCAAACACCGCCGCATAGCGCAGAGGGTTTTTCAGTATAAATATCAGCTGTTTTGCAGGGTCTGAATCCGTCATTGTGCGTGGAATTTCACCAAAGTTGGAAAAAGCCTGCACATACAGTGCCATACCCTGGTATATCAGCACAAACACCACAAGGGTCAGTGCCAGATAAACCAGTCTGCTGATGTCTTTGTTTTTTGCCTTTACCTGCCATTTTTCCTTTGGAATACAGAAAAACAGCGGCAGGAAAACGATGTAGCTCATTTTGCAGGTGGTGAGCACCGCCAGGCAAAGGGCAAAAATCACAGCCTTTGCATTGTCAAACTGCCGGCTGAGCACAGCCCCGAACATAAGGAACATCAGCCCGAAAAGAAAGCTGTCAGAGTTGCAGGAAGCCGCCATAAACACCATCAGCGGCAGGGACATAAGGGTGAACAGTATCACCCTGAACTTTCCGCTGAATTTCAGTGCCCGGTAACAGCACATACAGAAAAAGGCAAGGTTTGCAATCCTGTTGGCATAATATGCCCCCAGAGCACCCAGGCCTATAAGTTTTGCAATGAATATACCTATGGCACCGGGTATATACGGGATAACCTGAAAGATGATTATGCCATAATTCTGCGCCTTTTCACCGGAATTTACAGCAGCATAATATTCAAGGAAGCGGTTGTACACAGTGTTGCCTTCTTTTGCAGGAAAGCCGTTGTTGTGTGCCACGTGAAAATGTGCTATAAGGCTGTTTACATCGTCCGGAAAAACATGGTTCTGGTCAAAGCCCCACTGGCCCTGTGCCATCTGATAGCTGCGCAGGAAATGGGTGTGTTCGTCCGGCACCTGGTTTGGCGGTGTGGCATAGACAAACACCATGCCCAGCACAAACAGCAGCAAGGTCATAAACAGCGGCATATTGCTGTTTCTGAAACGGGCCGCCACCATATATGCCGTCCACAGCAGGATAAAAGCAAGGGAAATAACCAGTGTGCCTTTTATCTGCCCCAGCCATACAGGTGAATATATAACACGCAGGTAATATGTGAAGAAAAAGGAAAATACAGCCAAAAGCAAACAGCCTATACCGTATACCAGCATAGGCTTTTGTCTGACTGTATCGTAAATTTCTTTGATTTTATTTATAAATTTATTATCCATAAATAACGCCGCCGTTATTTAGATATTATAGATATCTGTTTTGTAAGAGGACAGATTGTGTCTGAACCATTCGATTGTTTCAGCAATGCCTTCTTCAAATGTGTAGTTAGGTTTCCAGCCTGTCAGCTTGTTCAGCTCTTTTGCTGTGCCCAGCAGACGGTTAACTTCGCTCTTTTCAGGGCGCAGACGGTCTGTATCTGTAACAATTTTTGCATTAGGGTTGATCTGGCGGATAAGTTCCTGTGCCAGCTGACCGATGGAAATTTCTTTTTCTGTGGCAATGTTCAGTTCACGGCCGATTGTATTGTCGTGTTTTGCAATTGTAACAAAGCCGTTTGCTGTGTCTTTTACATAGTTGAAGTCACGTGTAGGAGTAAGGGAACCCAGATGGATTTCTTCCTTGCCTGCCAGCAGCTGTGAAATGATTGTAGGAATAACAGCACGTGCAGACTGACGTGGGCCGAATGTGTTGAACGGACGCACGATTGTAACAGGTGTGTTGAATGAACGGTAAAAGCTTTCAGCAATTCTGTCTGCACCGATTTTTGTTGCAGAATATGGGCTCTGACCCTGGAACGGATGTTTTTCATCGATTGGAACATACTGTGCTGTGCCGTAAACTTCACTGGTGGAAGTTACCAGCACTCTGCGTGTGTCCAGGTCACGGGCGGCCTGCAGAACATTCAGTGTGCCTTTGATGTTTGTATCAACATATGTGTCCGGTGAATGATAGGAGAACGGAATGGCAATAAGGGCAGCCAGATGATAAACTGTGTCCATATTTTTCATTGCCACGCGCACGCCGTTAGGGTCGCGCACATCACCCATAATTACATTCAGGGCATTTTTTTCTTCTTTTGAAAATGTATCAATCCAGCCCCATGTACCAAAGGAGTTGTAGGCACAGAAAGCTGTTACGTCATAGCCTTCGCGGATAAGCTGCTGTGTCAGGTGGGAACCGATAAAACCGTCTGCACCTGTAACAAGTACTTTTTTGTCAGCCATATTAGTTAACCTCGCTTATAAATTTATTACAACTTAAAAAATTGCATACTTTTAGATATTATACATTAAATATAAGAAAATTACAATAAAAACGGAAAAATGTTAAGACAGAGTTCATAAATTATAGTTTATTGCACCGCAGGTGCAATAAACGTGTAGGGGCGGTTCACGAACCGCCCGTTACCAGTGCTTGCTCAATCCTGTAGTGGCGACCAAAGGTCGCCCCTACAAAAGGGGTTCGGGGAAAGAATTTCCCCGAATAATAATAGCGGAGTCTGCGGAGAGCAAAAATATTTCAAGGGCTTTAGCAGGTTGAAATATTTTTGCGAAAATCGCGAAGGAATTTGTCGAGCGAGTGAGCGAAGCGAATAAGGTTTCAAATTTCCGCGATTTGTAGCAGACGAAGCATTCCACACACTGTGCGGCGTTTGTGGGGTGCGGGGGAATCGCAACCCCCGCGGTTTTGGTTACTTTTGGCACCAAAAGTAACGCCAGCGCAGCGTAAAAAAGAATTTGTGGTTACACAAGAGCGAAGATTCTTCGCCTGTGGCTCAGAATGACAGGACCCTGCTTTTGTGGTGATGCGATTCCTCGCTTACGCATCGGAATGACAATCCCTCCGTCACTGATTTGCCGTGACACCTCCCTTTCACAAGGGAGGCTTTGTTATATCCTAATCTGTCAGACAAATTCAAATTTTCCTGACTGATTTTATATTATCATAATATCTCTCTGCAAACAACAGGCACGGCTGAAATGCCGTGCCTGTATACTGTTTTATGAATTTTACTTATTTACTGCTGTGTTGTTTCAGATGACTGTGTTACTTCCACTTTCATGCTGCTTTCACGCACTGCAACCAGACAGAACTGTCCATCCTGTTTTTCAAAGATGTAGTCCATATATTTGCTCAGTGTGCCGCTGCCTGTATCTGCCCATGACTGTGACGGAGACAGGTAACCTACTGTGAGAGTTTTTTCAGAGAATGATGTTTTGATTTTTTCCACCTGTGGTGCAAAGCCTGTAGGGAAGTTTGTGGCAGGAATTGCATATGCCTTTTTTTCTTCATTGAAAACAAACTCTACGTCCTGGTCAGAGAATGTGGCATGTGTAAGGGAAATCTGTGTGCCGAAAATCTTTGCAAAGTATTTGTCAACATCGATTGCAGGCAGCAGTGGCTGGCCGTATTCGTCTGTTTCATACATTGTCATATCTTCGTTCATAATTGCAGCCCACACACTGCTGGCCAGAAGAACTTTCTGGTCTGCCTGGTCAGGTGTTTCAAATGGCAGTGGGTCATACATAACAAGAGGAGCCAGCAGGGCATTGTATTCCTGTTTCTGTTCTTCATTGTCCAGAATTTTCATACCTGTGTTGAAAATGCCGGAAATAAGTGATATCACACCCAGCAGTGCAAAGAAACAGAAAATACCGCCTGTAACAATTCTTCTTGTCACGGCCTTGTTTTTTGCCTTTTCACTGTCTGTGGAATAAGTCTTTTTTCTTTCTTTTTCAGCCTGTTCGATTTCAATCATTTCTTTTTCAAAATCCAGCTGTGTATCTTTTTTTGTAGACATTGTATCTCCTTAATAACATTGATATATAAAACGGCAATAAATGCCATAAAACGCATAATTACTGATTTATTATATCATATATATTGTGATAAATCAAAAACAAATTATTAACAATTATGTTTTATATTGTGAAATGTTCTGTATTACTGGTTAAAAGCTGTTTTTGTATGCCAACAGAGTACAATCAGCAGTATTTTACATAAAAATATTGTAAAATATGTGCTGTTTATAATATAATAAAATCAGCAATTGAACGGAGGACATTATTATGAAAAGACCTGTAATCGGCATTACAGCCGTACAAGCATTCGGCGAAAGAATTCACGCACAGAGAATCACATATCCACATGCTGTATGGGCAGCAGGCGGCGAACCAATTTTCCTGCCTTGCAACACAAATACAGACAACGTGGCACAGATTGTTTCCATGCTGGACGGTCTGCTGGTGCCTGGCGGTGCTGACATTGACCCTGCTCTCTACGGCGAAGAAGTGCAGCCATACTGCGGCGCATACTACAGACACGAAGACGACTATGACATTGCACTTATCAAGGAAGCTGTAAAACAGGGTAAACCTATTCTGGCAACCTGCCGCGGCATGCAGATACTCAACGTTCTGTATGGCGGCACAATGTACCAGGATATCCCTACACAGATTCCGCAGTCCAATGTAGACCACTCATACGGTCAGCCGGAAGAACATCTGCACCCTGTAACACTGGAAGCAGACAGCCATCTGGCAAGAATTCTGGGCTCTACAGAAGTTATAGCAAATACATCACACCACCAGGCTGTAAAAGATCCTTGCACAGCCCTGCGCATTGTTGGCCGTGCACCGGACGGCGTTGTGGAAGCTATGGAAAACGAAGACGGCTCCATCATCGGCGTGCAGTGGCATCCTGAAAGAATGCAGCATATGGAAATCTACCGCAATCTGTTCAAAGACTTTGTTGACAGATGCAGAAAATAATGCACCCCAAAGCCACCTGCACAGGTGGCTTTTTTGCATAAAAAAGAAGCCGGCACAGGGCCGGTTTTCTTTTTGGAAGGGATTATTTAGTTCTTGTAATAAGCTGGCAATATACGTATACGTTCTGGATTTTCTTTGCGTGTGCGCCATTGATTGTAATAACTTCCGGCTGTGTTTCAGAAGGTGTTCTGTAAAGTTTGAACGCGATGGCGTACTGGTCTACCTGAAGGTTTGTCATACACAGCTGCAGATAGTTCTTTCTTTCTGCGCCGATGTAGTCAAATACGATTTCTTCCAGTTCGTAGCTGGAGAAGCATTTAGCTACAGCATCTTCAGGATATGTATCCAGCATTGCGTGTACTTCGTCAAATGTAAGATTGAAGCATTTGAATTCGCCCTCATTGATAATACTCAGGATGTTGTTGTCGTCAACAAGCAATAATGGTTTGTCGTGATTAGCCATAGTTTTTCTCCTTATCTGTAATATAATGATAAAAAACTTTCGATATTTGTAATTCGATAGATTTTTATATGTTAATTTTTGAATATATTATACCATAGTTTTTAACATCGGGCAAGTAAATTTGTACATTTTTACAACAGTGTTACACTTTTATAACAACAAAAAATACAGCAGAAATTTAACCAGTTTCCACAAAAACTTTATTTAAAACCGGATATTAATAATTATTGATATTGTGAAAAAATCAGTTATGGTGTATGATATTATATATGTGAAAAAATTTAAGGAGTATAATTTATGTTAAGACAATTTTTAGCTATTGCTGTTGCCTTTTCACTTATGCCTTTCTGGAGTAAGAAGAAACTGGGCTTTGGTCCTATGCTGCTGCTGACAGGCGTTATTCTCAGCCTGATTGCAGGCGTGGCACCAATGGATATGGTAAACAACTTTGTTTCTGTGTTCACCACACCGTCAACCTTCAAAACAATCATTATCGTTGTTATTGTTGGTATGCTGGGCAGTCTGATGAAACATTACGGCATTCTGGATAAGATTGTGGAAACACTGAAAGAGCTTATCAGCAGTTCAAAAGCCATTATCACAATACTGCCTGCAGTAATCGGTCTGCTGAGCGTGCCGGGCGGTGCTTCCCTGTCTATCCCGTTTGTTGATAAAATCGGCGATGACATGGGCATGACCGGTGAAGTGAGAAGTGTTATCAACCTTTCCTACCGCCATATTGCAATGTTCCTGCTGCCGACAAGCACAAGCATTATTATGGTAACAACAGTTCTGCCGGACGTAAACCTGTATGGTCTTATCGGTATGAACCTGGGCTTTGTAATTCTGATGCAGCTGACAAGCTATATGCTGTATGTAAAAAAATATGACGATATCAAATCTGAAACTTCTTCTGAAAAAGGCAAAGCTCTGGTAAATCTGCTGGTTTATCTGTCTCCAATCTATATGGTTGTGGTATTCAACGGCGTTTTCGGTATTGAAATGTACATAAGCGCAATGCTGTCCCTGGTAATTATTCTTCTGCTGTGGGGCAGAAAAAATGTGCAGGAATATGCACAGGTTGCCTATAAAGGCATCAGCATCAGCACATTTACAATGCTGGTTGGTGTTTATTTCGTACAGAATACAATCAAAAGCCTGGACCAGGTTATGAGCGGTTTTACTACCCTGTTCAACAACGCATCCGGTTTCAGCATTCTGCTGGTTATCGCAGCTGCTGCTGTTCTGTTCGGTCTGACAACAGGTCTGTCAATGGTGCCTCTGGGCATTATCCTGCCGCTTGTAAACAACCTGCCTATCTCTGTTGATATGAAGCTGGTTTACTGCTTCTTTATCTTTGTATGGAGTTTCCTGGGTTACTTCTTCTCTCCACTGCATATGTGCCAGCTGCTGACAGTAAAACATGTTGGCTGCGGTAACGGACCTGTTTACAAGGAATATTCAAAACTGATTCCGTGCCTTGCGGTTTACAGCTTTGCACTGTTCTATCTGTATTCATTCCTGTTTGCATAAAAAACAAAGAGATGTCATCTGACATCTCTTTTTTATTGCATAAATATGGATTATTTGGTATATTATTATTAATTACCAGCTATAATTTCTCATTATTATTTATTTAAAAGAGGATATGACCAATGAAAAAAATACCGATTATTATTGACTGTGACCCTGGTGTGGACGACAGCTATGCTATTGCGCTGGCAAACTCTCACCCTGAATTTGAAATTATTGCACTTACTGCAGTTGAAGGAAACGTGCCTGCAGTGCTGACACGTCATAACTGTCTGTGTCTGGACGAAACATTTGATATAGGTGCCAAGGTGGCATACGGTGCCACTGTGCCACTTGTAAGACCATATTTCCGCGAAGAGTCTGCCACTCACGGTGAAGGCGGCGTAGGCGGCATACAGTTCCCTGCCCCTGCAAAACAGCCGGAAGAAAAAGCCGCATGGGATGTTATATATGAAGAAGCTGTAAAACACAATGGCGAGCTGGTGCTGTTTGCTGTTGGCCCGCTGACTAACATTGCAACTGCCCTGCGCAAATATCCGGACCTGCCAGAATATCTGAAAAAATTTGTTATAATGGGCGGCGGTACATTTGGCAATGTTACTGCAACAGGTGCAAAGGCTGAATTCAACATATGGGTTGACCCTACAGCTGCAAAAGAAGTTTTTGAAAAACTGGAAGTGTATATGGTTGGTCTGAACGCAACACATGCAGCTGCAGTTGAAGAAAAAGATTTTGATGCTATGCTGGAACTGACAGCAAAAGGCAACAACAAAGAATCCGCATTTCTCAATAAACTTACAGCCTTTTCAAAAGAAAACAGCTTTGGCCGCGGTGAAGACAACAATGTTATCCACGATGCACTGGCTGTTGCAGCAGAAATTGACCCTGAAATTGTAAAATTTGAAAAATACTATGTATGGGTTGAAGACAGAGAAATTGAAAATGTTGGCGAAACAGTAATAGATTTCAAAGGTGAAAACGGCAAAGAACCTAACTGCTGGGTAGCTATGGATGTAAACCAGCCTAAATTTGTACAGCTGATGAAAGATATGTGCAAATATTACGCAGAAAAATAAATAAATAATCCCCGAAGTAAAGGCGAGTGCTTATAAAACAGTTAACAGGCACAACAGATAAACTGTTGTGCCTGTTCTTACCCGCCTTGCTTACATTTATGCAAAAGCAGTAGTTAATTGTTTACTTTGATTTCTGCAGCAAATTTTCCAATCACCGCATTTGATATGTAACACTCTTTTTAGATATCCTTATCCCATATATATACGTCATCCTCCAAAATATCATCCTCCGGATTTTCATTTATCGCCAAATAAGACTCTGGATTTTCAAATAAGTTCCGATAATAATCTGCTAACGCTTTATCTTCTTCTTTCGCTTTTCTTCGTTCTTCTCGTTCTTCATCCGTTAACAACAGTTCTTCAAAAGTTCTGAATTCTGGTTTTTCATGTGCTAAATCTGAAGATAAGCCGAGAATGTAGTCCGTGGAAACCTTGAATGTTTCTGCAATGCCTATGAGTGCATCGCTGTTAATGGTCGGTGTTTTGCCGGATATAATACGGCTCAGCTGCGAAGCAGACAACCCAATTTTCTCTGCAAGCTCTTTCTGTGAAATGCCGTAATCTTTGCATAGATCAGCGATGCGCTGTCCCGGTGTATCTTTTTCATTGTTCCTCACATACGCACCTCCTCTGTTAGGAAAATTGAGATTTATTTTAATTCAAACAATCTATAACTTAGAATAGTTGGTTTATTTCATCAGTTTTGAGATTTCTTCTCTATCAAGCTCTGCTTTTATCGCTTTCCTTACTAATCCATAAAGTGCTTCCTCAGGAGCATTTGGAGAATATTTCAAGTAGCTTTCTTTCTTTTCCTTAAACATTTCTTCATAGTTGTCCATCTGATAAAGACAATATTTTATCTTAATATCATCAATATCCTCTCCGCACTCTATAGCTCTTCCGAAATATTCAGCAGCCTTTTTAAAATTTTGCTTTACATATCTTCCGTATTCATACAACTCTGCAAGTTGTATATAAGCAAATGCTTTTTGATAATTTTTGCTATGGGAATGATCGATTATTTCTTGGCTCAATGCAAACAAAGACAAGTAATCTTTTGTATCTTTGGCCTTTTGAGCATATTCCCTAAGTTTCATTGGCTCAAGTTCTTTTGGCATTCCAGTTAATTCAGCAGCCTCTGTGCCTGGATTAACTTGCTCTCTATATTCAAACGCCAAATCAATAGGAGCAGCTTTGAATGAGCCGGTTCCTGAAATCTCTTCAGCATATCCGATACCATTGATTGTAAGCAATCCAATAAATTTATCGGCATGTTCACAATATCGTGTCAACGAAATTGTATTAGTTTTTTCATCTGGTAATAACTCTGTATACGAAATTGATCCGGCAGTACCTGGAATAATTGTTTTTAATTTTGGTAACATTCTGCAGATTTCAAGTAAATCTTCTTTATGTTTTAATGCTTCGCTTTTGTTGAAATAGTACATATTCTTCTGTGTCAAAGAAGATTGACCTGAAAAAAGAAATACTTCAGAAGTTGGAAGACTAAATTTATCTGAAATGATAAAGTTAGCGTCATCAGGATGTTTAACACCTAAAAAACATGTCTTTAACAACTTTGAAACTTTCTTTGAAAACACAAAATATTCTCTTTCGGGTAGCATAATTATCGTTCTCCTTTAATTGTTAACTTCAATTTTTTCTGTTTTCATATCTACAATTATTATACTACATAATTGCAAAAACACAATTCTCAAAGTGTAGACTTCACTCACGATCGATCGGACGCACCTTATCTTGCTCGCAACTTTAGCGGGTCTTGGTACTGGTGGCATTTGGGAGATTATTGCATATTATCAGCACTGGCCTGGATAAAGCATACTGATAAACAATAAAAGAACGAACAGACGCAAGGGCGCACTTCTATACACCGTTCGGTGTAGTGCGTTGGATGCGGTGCTTGGCTCTCCCTTTGGGAGAGCTGGCGGCGAAGCCGACTGAGAGGGTAAAAATGACCATACCAAAAGATAACAGCCAATTGGAAAATGCCCGGCGGCTTCGCAGGGAAATGACTCCCCATGAACGCAAGCTCTGGTATCTTTGTCTTCGCAAATACCCGGTGAAGATTTACAAACAGCGGATCATCGGCAGGTTTATTGTGGATTTCTACTGCGCTTTTGCAAAGTTGGTTATCGAAGTAGATGGTTCTCAACATTATGAGCCGCAAGGCATGGCATATGATGCAGAACGTTCCGTATTTTTGTCGGCTCTGGGCTTGGAGGTTTTACGATTTTCCAATCGAGATATTGACAGGGATTTTCGTGGTGTGTGCGAACAAATTGACATTACCATTCAAAAACGGTTGTAAGGCCCTCTCAGTCACCTGCGTTGACAGCTCTCCCAAAGGGAGAGCCAAGGCTACTTGCAATCGAATGTATGTTCATGAGAAATGGAGCGTATCGATATCGATACGCTCCATTAACTGTTTTACGGACACCCGCCAAATCCGGGGTTTTATTTTTTATAAAATATCAATCACTTCACCGATAAACATTGTGTGTGGTGCTTCATCGACATAATATTTGTCTATGGCCTCCTGCGGCATTGTGTCTGTAATAAGGTCCTGGCGGTAAATCTTTTTGCACAGCAGGGTGATTTCAGCTTCTCTGAAAGAAACAGAATTGCCCACAGCCACAGCTGTCAGCTTTGTCTGTGCCACTTTGTCCCCATCACGGCCGGACAGAGTGCCTAGAAGCCCCAGGTCCTTGCGATATTCTTCGCCATAGAAACTTACTGTAAAGTAGTCATTATTGTCCAGAAAGCTGTGTGTATAGCGTATTGGTTTTACATAAACGGTGGCAACAGGCTTGTTCCACAGTGTACCCAGACCGCCCCAGCTGATAGTCATAGTGTTGTAGTTTTCAGTATTGCCGGCTGTTACCAGCGCCCATTTTTTGTCAAAAGCTTTGAAAGCATTGTTGATAAAGTTTTTCATAATATATATTCCTTTTAGTTTTTTTGATATTATACAACAAAATTAAAAATAAGTGTAATCAAATCCGCATCCTTTCAATGCGTTTTCACATTTTGCAACAAAGTCTCGGTTTGCACCATAGCTTAAATTAATCATACCGCTGCCACCGCCGGAGCCTACCAGACAGGCTGTCTGTTTGTCATCATACTCTGTCAGTACAACCGTAAGGCTGGCATAACCTTTTGTTCTGAAATAGAACATTTCGTAAACAAGGGTCCATATCTGCACGCCATTGACCGTCTGTTCTGTTTTTGAAACAAGATCAGCCTGGATAGAACGCAAATTTTCATAAATTTCCTGTAAAGTTTTCTGTTTTTGTGCGGACATATAAACTGTAGTTCTGTCCATATTCAATTCTCCTTACTGTTACTTGATATATGTGTATCTGTAATTTTTGTATTATTAAAAACAAACATAAAATCTGTAAGCGGTGAAGCAAAAATTGCAGTAAGCATCAATGTTGCCACTAATTCTGCTGATATTGTACCACCAAGTCTTGTAGTGGATGTACCTGTAAAGAAATCGGGATAAAAGATGCGCATACAAAGAAACACAACACTGACAAATATAGCTATGACAGCATATTTTTTATGTTTTTCTCCAAGTTTGCTTGCATATCTGTTCCGCTCTCTGTACAGCATACAGGCGCAGGTAATGCCGGCACCGTATACAGCAGCATATCCGGCAAGTATAAAATCAATATCAAAAAACTTAAGAAACATAGAAAAAACAATAAATATAATTCCTGTTGCACATATCAGAGCAACTTTTTTTGAGTATTCCTTAAAGCCGATATCTTTTTTATTCATCATAAAAACACCGCCTTACGCATATTCATTTATCTTAATATTGATTTTATAATAACATTATGAAATATTTATGTAAAGTGAAGCGCGATATTTCAGTATTGTTGACAGTTAATCTATAATCCATTATGATTAGTTGTAATAAAACTTTACAATGCAAAAGAGGTATAGCCATGAGTGAAACTACTGTAAAGAAAAAATTCAGTATAGGGTTATTGTTTATACAGGCAGCCAGTATTATTTTGGGCTGGACACTGCTGACAATCGCCAATCTGATACCTGAAGTAATAGGCATGCCTGTTGTAATAGCAATCCGAAACTATGACCCAAATGCAAAAATTATTGACCAGAGTTTTGACCCGGGATATTTCAGGGAATATATCACCCGTGACGGTAATCTAGTCAACGGTGGTTATCTGATTCATAATGACAACGGTGCCTGGTTCTGGATGAAAGAAGAAATGATTCAGCTGCAGCCGGAGAAAAATTGCACTCTTACATTAAACGGAAATCTGGAAAAACCGCCTGTTTTCTGCGATAACAGGTATTTTATCAGCGTAGGTTATACCAATTATGTAGGCCTTGGCAAAGCAGGCAAAACCTCTATCAGTTTTCTTGAACACAACTGGGTGATAGACCCTTTAAGCACTGACGACTGGCGTATGGATGTTTACAACATACTGGTGCGCAGTGAAAATGAAAGAATAGACACAAAAGAAATGTCCACATTGGTTGGTTATACCTATACACTGGACCTGCTGGGCTGGGACGGACAGACTGCATATTTCTATTATTTCGACGACGATGCAAAAGCTGCATATATGGGCAAACCACAACAGCAGAAAATTGTACTGGTGCCATACAGTGCAGACGGAAAGGGACAGGAAATACAGATTCCTGCCCGGATGCCAAGCAAAATAACCTTGTGCGGCAGGCATCTGGCATATGTGGAAAATGGTGTGCTGAAAACATATAACCTGGACACAAAAGAAATAAAAACCATAAGTGACAAAGGACAGACTGTACAACATCTGAACTTTATAGGCAAGGATGGAAGGCATATTCTTGTCTGGATTTCACAGGATGGATTGCACACAGCTGATCTGGATTATGCCAATACAAACTTTGTTGCCGGCGACTGGCTGAGTGATTACTGGGGGCTGTATATCTGGGATGAAGATATATTCCTGTTGCGAAATGACGGCGGTTATCAGAGTTGGAAATACACATTTTAAAGAAAGGAGATACGACAATGAAACTGGAACAATTATTTGATGACAAATTGGGCAAAATATTCATTTGGGGAGCAATGTGGTTGAATATTTTTATGGGCACCGTATCCGGACTTTCCAATAAGCCAGTAAACGAAATGGGGATTCTTTCTTTTATTCTTGCTGCGTTGTGTATAGGTGCTGTTGTAATATCTTCTAAATACCTGCCATTTTTTGGTCCGTTACTGGCTGTAATTATAATCTATGTGCCTGGAGCAATTATGGGTGCTTTGGTAAAAGTCATAATCATTTATGGTGTTGTGGCTGTAATTGCTTCACCTGTTATGATGTTCTGGCATATAATCACTACAGCATTTCCTTTCTTTTTCCCTATATAATTCCAAAAATAAAAGCTCTGCACATGCAGAGCTTTTTTAGTTTCCGGTTCTCATCTTTTTATCAAAATAAAAGCGGCACCTTTCGGTACCGCTTTTTTCTTGGAGCAGGTGATGGGAATCGCCGCCTGCTGCGGCACTTTGTGCCTTGCACGCTAACTGGCTTTCGCTGCCGCTCAAGCTCTTTTCGCTAACAACAGTCCACCGGACTGTTGTTTTAACGCGAAAACCCTCTCGGGTTCGATTCCTATCTTTTATGACAAAATAAAAGCGGCACCTTTCGGTACCGCTTTTGTCTTGGAGCAGGTGATGGGAATCGCCGCCTGCTGCGGCACTTTGTGCCTTGCATGCTTACTGGCTTTCGCTGCCGCTCAAGCTCTTTTCGCTAACAACAGTCCACCGGACTGTTGTTTTAACGCGAAAACCCTCTCG
>JAFULT010000011.1 GCA_017483145.1 Oscillospiraceae bacterium
GCGGCTAATATTATTATGGTTGAGTGCACAGTTCTGCTTTTTTATGGCCTTGGCCGCCCCGTTAGCCTCGCAGGACCGGCTCGGCTTATTCTGCTTCGCAGAATACCACTCAGTCGCTGCGCTACCACTGTAGCGGCCATTTGCGCATGGTCGGCGGCGTGGCCGCCTTCCACGGCAAACCGGCATGCATTGCCCTTAAGGGCAATGACGGCACTAAACTATAATTACTTTACTTGTAAAACTAAAAAAGACAGGCTTGCGCCTGTCTTTTTGTGCTATTTTCCTTATTCTTTAACTGCTGCGATGCAGGCGATTTCCACCAGAATGCTTGGAGAAGCCAGTTTTGCTTCCACACAGGCTCTTGCAGGTTCATTGTCTTTCACAACCCATGCATCATACACGCTGTTCATTTCTTTAAACAGTGCCATATCTTTCAGATATACAGTTGCAGACAGCATATGTTCTTTATCACTGCCGTATTTTACCAGAATTTCTTCAATTTTTTCCAGAGTGGAAGCTGTCTGTGCCTTGATATCGCCGTTAGGGTCTTTGCAAACCTGACCGGAAATATACAGAATACCGTTGTGTTCCACTACTTTTGAAAATCTGCCGTTTGATTCAAATCTTCTGATTGCCATATTATTTCTCCTTTATATGTAAGGCAGGGGCTGCCCCTGCTGTTTTATGTTACAGCTTTCTTCACGCAGGACTGCAGCAACAGAGGTAACTGCACCTGCAAGCCATTTTAAGAAATTTATAAAATATTCCTGGGTGAATCAATAGTCAAGTATAACAAAAACACCCATATTTTCTTCCGGGATATACTTTTCTGCTGTTGCATCGCCGCACAGCACACTGAAATCACCATTTTCAAATGTCTGTACAAGGTTCAGTGTCACTACAGATTTTTCCCTCAGCTGTGTGCCGGCCAGTCTTGAAATTGCATCAGCTTTTATCACGGTTTCTCCGCACCAGTAAAAACCCTGCTCATCATCGGTTCTGAAAGAAGAATATCCGATGCCGGAAGTATTCCGCAGCTGTTTTTCGTTCAGATACATATTTCCCGGACCAAAGTAATCATATTCGATCTTCAGTACATTATCCCTGTTTTCAGGATTAAGATTGATATACAATTGCAGGTTTTTGTCCCGCTTTGGGTTTTCTGAAAAACAGTATGAACACAGCACCAGGTCTTTTCCATGAACATATGCCTTGAGATAACAGAACACCATATGTTCTTCCATACTGCAATTGTAACTGGTCATTTTAAATGCACTCTGTGTATCCCACGGGATAATATTTTCTGATTTGTAAATTATATTCTGCACAGCAAACCGCCTTGATATTTTATTATTTTTATTGTACCACATTTATGCATGCAAGTATACCTTGTAAATGATTTTTAACAAAAATTTTTAATTTTGACACATATTACATTTATCAATATAGATACTTACTAAAATATAATACATTTAACTATTGAAAAAAAAGTTTGTAGATGATACAATTTATAGTTGAAAAAGTGACTTTTTATTTAAAATGTTATTAAAAGTCTTGAAGGAGGATTATATAAGTGGCAGTATTAAAAAAACTGGTTCGCAGTGCTGAAGGCGCACATGTGCCTCACTACAAAAACACTGAGAACTGTGAAACTGTTAAAATGCCGGTACCAAAAAGAGTGTATGTATCTATGAGTCAGCACATCGGTGCACCGGCTAAAGCTTGTGTAAAAAAAGGTTCTGTAGTAAACGTGGGCGACGTTATCGGTACAGCCGGCGGTTTCATTTCAGCTCCTGTTCACTCACCTGTTAGCGGCAAAGTTTTCGCAATTGACGAAATGCGTCTGTCCAACGGTAAAGTACAGGTTGTTGTAATTGATACAGACGGTTTGCAGACTGTAAGCGAAAGCGTAAAAGCTCCTGAAGTTACAGATCATGCTTCTTTTGTACAGGCTATCAAAGACAGCGGTCTGGTAGGTCTTGGCGGCGCAGGTTTCCCAACAGGTGTTAAACTTGCTCCACAGAATCTGGACGAAGTTGATACTCTTGTTATCAACGCTGCTGAATGTGAACCATTTATTACAGCTGACTACCGCGAAATGATGGAATGTGGCGAAGATGTTGTTGAAGGTGCAAAACTGGTTAAACAGTATCTCAACCTGTCCAAAGTTATCATCGGTATTGAAGCAAACAAACCACAGGCTATCGCAAAAATGACAGAACTTACAAAAGGTCTGGATGGCTTTACTGTTGCAACACTTCCAAGCGTTTACCCACAGGGTGCTGAAAAAGTGCTGATCGAACAGGCCACAGGCAAAGAAGTTCCAAAAGGTGCTCTGCCTGCAGCAGTTGGCTGCATCGTTATGAACGTTGCTTCTGTTGGCTTTGTTGCAAGATATCTTAAAACAGGTATGCCTCTGGTAACAAAGAGAGTTACTGTTGATGGCGACGCTGTAGCAGAAGCTAAAAACGTTGAAGTTGTGATTGGCACACCAATCAAAGACATCATCGAATTCTGCGGCGGCTACTCCAAAGAAGCAGGCAAAATCATTCCCGGCGGTCCTATGATGGGTCAGGCTCTTACAGGTGATGAAATTCCTGTTGTAAAACAGAACAATGCATTCCTTGTATTCGGTAAAGAAATGGCTACTCTGCCAGATGCATCTGCATGTATCCGCTGTGCAAGATGTGTATCTGCTTGTCCAATGGGCCTTGCTCCTGTTGAAATTGCACTTTCACTGGGCGCTAAAGATGTAGATACACTGAAAGAACTCCACACAGATCTCTGTATGGAATGCGGCAGCTGCTCTTTCGTATGTCCTGCTAAACGTCCTGTTGCACAGACAATGAAAGAAGCTAAAGACTTTTTAAGAAAGGCAGGTAACTAATTTATGAAACTTTTAGTATCATCTGCTCCTCATATTACAGGTAAGGACAGCACAGCTTCACTGATGCGTGACCTTATCATTGCTATGGTTCCTGCAATGGTGGCAGCTACATATTTCTTCGGCTTCCAGGCACTCCTGCTTATTGCAGTTTCCACAATCGCCTGTGTAGGCTTTGAAGCTCTCTATCAGAAAATGACAAACCAGCCTATCACTGTTGCAGACCTGTCAGCAGCAGTTACAGGTATCCTGCTTGCATTCAACTGCCCTCCATCACTGCCACTGTGGGCAGTAGTTGTTGGTGCATTCTTTGCAATCGTTATCGTTAAACAGTTGTTTGGCGGTCTGGGTTTCAACTTTGCTAACCCTGCTATCGTTGCAAGAATTATCCTTGGTCTTGGTTACACAGGCCTTATGACAGCATGGACATTCCCAACACCAATCTCCGGTGACGCAGTTGCTACAGCTACACCACTTGCTGCTTATGCAAACGGTGCAGGCACAGCTCCGGCAGTTATCGATATGTTTGTTGGCTCCGTTGGAGGTGTTCTGGGTGAAACTTCAGCCCTGGCTCTTATCATCGGTTTTGTATATCTGGTAGTAAGAAAAGTTATCAGCCCAACAATCCCTGTTGTTTACGTTGCTACAGTTGCAATCCTGGCAGTTCTGCTGGGTGTAGACCCTGTTGTATACGTACTGGGTGGCGGTCTGCTGCTGGGTGCTATCTTTATGGCTACAGACTATGTAACAAGCCCATATACAGAAAAAGGCAAAATCATCTTCGGTATCGGTCTTGGTGTTATCACAGTTATCATCCGTCGTTACGGCTCTATGGCTGAAGGCGTTTCCTATGCTATCCTGCTGATGAACCTGGTTGTTCCATACATCAACAAGGCTACAAGACAGAAACCACTGGGCGCTCCTAAAAAAGTAAAGGAGGCTAAATAATTATGAAAAATAATTCTACATGGAATGATATTCTCAAACCTGTTGTTGTTCTGACAGTTATCTGTCTGGTTGTTTCCGGCCTTCTGGGCCTGACAAACAGCATTACAGCTCCTATCATTGCTGAAAACGCACGGAGAGCTGCTGACGAAGCACGTATTGAACTGCTGCCAGAAGCAACAGACGGCTTTGAAATGGTTGAAGGCGTTGAAATGGATGGCGTAACAGAAGTTTACAAAGCTAAAAATGGTGTTGGTTACACAATTACAGCTTTCGGCAAAGGTTACGGCGGCAATGTTAACTACATGGTTGCATTTGACAACGATGGTAAAATTGTAAACCTGAAAGTTCTTTCACACGAAGAAACTGCAGGTCTTGGCTCAAAAATTGAAAATCCTGAATTCCTTGCTAAATTCAAAGGTACTGACAAAGAACTTACAAGCGGCGACATCGATATGATCGGTGGTGCTACAATTTCTTCCAATGCTTCCCTTGATGCTGTAAACACAGCAAGAAAAGCATTCAACCAGTATGCAAAAGGCATCGTTGTAGTAGAACTGACACTGGAAGAAAAACTTGGCCAGCTGTTCGGTGAAGAAGTACCTGCAGCAGTTCTTACAACAGAATACACACATGCAGATGCTGTTGAATTCTACACAACAGAAAAAGGCATTATCATTGCAACAGAAGGTAAAGGCAATGGTATCATCGGTGATGAACATCCATCAGGCAAAATGCTGAAAGGTTATGTTGCATTTGATGAAAACGGCGCTGTAGTAAACGTACTGTTTGACGCAGCTGCTTCCGAAACAAAAGGTCTTGGCACAAAAGTTGAAGACCCTGCATACATTGCAAACTTTATCGGTATGACAGATGCTGCAGCAGCTGAATCTGTTGATCTTATTGCCAACTGCACATACTCCTCCAAAGGTGCTATGGAAGTTGTAGCAAAAGCTATCACAGTATACAACGAAATCAAGTAAGAAAGGAATTTGGAAACTATGGCTAAAAATAATAAATTAGAATTGGTTACCAGGGGCCTTTTGAAAGAAAACCCAGTTCTCAGACTGGTACTTGGTACATGTCCTACTCTGGCTGTTACAACAATGGCTGTAAACGGTCTGGGTATGGGTGTTGCAGCAACATTTGTACTTATCTGTTCAAATATTGTTATTTCAGCACTCAGAAAAGTTATTCCTGACAAAGTTCGTATTCCTGCATTTATTACAGTTATCGCAGGTTTTGTTACTGTTGTACAGATGATTGTTAAAGCATTTCTCCCAGCTCTTGACAGCGCTCTGGGCGTTTTCCTGCCACTTATCGTTGTTAACTGTATCATTCTGGGCCGTGCTGAAGCATTCGCATCCAAAAACAATGTTATTGACTCTGCACTGGACGGTCTGGGCATGGGTCTTGGCTTTACACTTACACTTACAATCATGGGTGCAATCCGTGAACTCCTGGGTTCAGGTGCTGTTTTCGGTTTTGCTATCCCAGGCATGGACAAATTTGCACTTTCAGTTATGACAAGTGCACCGGGCGGCTTCCTTATCTTCGGTGTTCTCATGGCTGCTGCTGTTAAACTTGAACTTGCCAACCCATCCAAACTTGGCGACGGCAATGGTTGCGCAGGCGGTTGTCTGGGCTGTCCATATGCTTGCGGCAAAGAACCAGAAGGAGGTAACGCATAATGGCAAAACTTGCTTCAATTTTCTTCAGTATGGTACTGGTGAACAACTATGTTCTGTTTAAGTTCATGGGTATCTGTCCTTTCCTTGGTGTTTCCAAGAAACTGGACTCTTCAGTTGGTATGTCTGCTGCCGTAACATTCGTTATGCTTATGGCTACAGCTGCTACATGGCCAATCTACAACTACCTGCTGGTTCCAAACGGCCTTGAATATCTGAACACAATTGCATTTATTCTTGTTATTGCTGCTCTGGTACAGCTGGTTGAAATCATTCTCAAAAAATACATTCCTGCTCTGTACACATCCCTGGGCGTTTACCTGCCACTTATCACAACAAACTGTGCTATTCTGGGTGTTACACTGCTGAACGTAGAAAGCGGCTACACATTTGTTGAATCAATGGTAGCATCTGCTGGCGCAGGTATCGGCTTCCTTATCGCTATGGTTCTCTTTACAGGCGTTAGAAGCACACTTGAATACGCAAAACCACCAAAATCATTCGAAGGTCTTCCAATCACTCTCGTTGCAGCTTCACTGGTAGCAGTATCATTCATGGGCTTCGGCGGTATCATTGAAAGCCTGTTCGGCACATTCTAAGGAGGTAACAAATGGGTATTACATCAGCTATTATGATTATCTCCGGCATCGGTATTATCGCTGCTGTTGTTCTTGTTCTCGCTGCAAAATTCATGCACGTTGAAGAAGACGAAAGAATTGGTAAAGTTGTAGAATGTCTGCCAGGCGCCAACTGCGGTGCTTGCGGTTACGCAGGTTGTGCAGACTATGCAAAAGCTATCGTAGAAAAAGATGCACCACTTAACCTGTGTATCCCAGGCGGTGCAGATGCTGCAGCAGGTGCTGCAAAAGTTATGGGCAAAGTTGCCGGCGCATCAGTTTCTCTTAAAGCTGTTGTTGCCTGCCAGGGCTTTGACTGCAACACAACAAAGAAATACGAATACCAGGGTGTTTCCACATGTGCAGCTGCTTCCAAAATGTTTGCTGGTCCATCAGCCTGTGCTTATGGCTGTCTGGGCTTTGGCGACTGTAAAGTAGCTTGTCCATTTGGCGCTATGGAAATCGTAAACGGCGTTGCTCTGGTTAACCAGGAAAAATGTACAGGTTGTGGCGCATGTACAAAAGCTTGTCCAAAAGGTATCATCTCCCTTATTCCGGATGATGTTAACCCTGTTGTTCTTTGCCAGAACGTTGACAAAGGCGCACAGACAAGAAAAGTTTGTTCCACAGGCTGTATCGGCTGTATGAAGTGTACAAAGGTTTGTCCAACAAATGCTATCAGCGTTGAAAACAACCTTGCACGCATCGACCAGGATCTGTGTATCGCATGTATGCAGTGTGCAAGTGAATGCCCTGTATCTGCAATCCACGTTCCAAACCTGAGAATCTACAAATAATCTTGTAAATAAACAGTATTTAAACAGACACATCAGTGTGAACTGATGTGTCTGTTATATTTTTATATTTTGAAAGGAGAAATTATGCCAAAAGAAATTGATCCTAAGGATACCACCCGTGCATCAGCTTATGATTTGTGGATGAAAGCACCAAACCCTATGGTTACCTTCTTCAAAACACTTGATGTTACAAATCTTGTTAAATTTTCAAAAAAGAAAGGATTAAAATTCAATATGCTTATGGACTGGTGCATAGGCAAAGCCGCATCATCTGTAAAAGAATTTTATCTTCTGCCTGTGGGTGATAAACTGATTCAGTATGATTCTATAGCTGTGAATACCATAGTGAAAAATAAGAATGGAGAAGTCAACTCCTGCGATATTTTGTATACTGATGATTTTGATAAATTCAACAACTATTATCTTAAATATACAACACAGGTTGCCGACAGCTGTACAGACATAGATCTGTCTGAAAACAGTATGATTATAGGCACATCGGCTATACTTGATACAGAAATTGACGGCGTTGTGGGTATGAACAGCGGTATTTTCAACAATCCTTTTATGTTCTGGGGAAAATATCGTAAAAAGTTTTTAAGATTCTATCTTCCAGTTTCTTTTCAGTTTCATCATACACAGATGGATGGTGCCCACGCAGGACGATTCCTTGAGAATCTGCAGACAGAAAATGATAAATTTAAATAAAATCATAATATTGTCAAAAAAATATCAATATTTTTGTTGTTTTATATAATTGTATAAATATAATAAAAATGATAGTATATATGTATTGTTATTAATTACTATACAGGAGAGATATTATGAGCAGAACTAAACTTGTTTTACTTGGCACAGGCACACCAAATGCCGAAGCACAGGGCAGTGGTCCATCAAGTGCTGTTATCGTTGATGACAAAGCATATATTGTTGACTTTGGTGCAGGTGTTGTGCGTCAGGCGTCAAAAGCATTCCAGATGGGTATTGATGCCCTTAACCCAAAAAATCTGAAAGTTGCATTTTCCACACATCTTCATTCAGACCATACAACAGGTCTGGCAGACCTTATCTTTACCCCTTGGGTTCTTGAAAGGGATGAACCGCTGAAAATCTATGGCCCAAAAGGCACAAAGCATATGGTGGACTGCATTACATCCGCATATGAAATAGATATCGACTTCCGCATCAACGGCTTTGAAAAAGCAAACGACGTTGGCTACAAGACAGAAGTTACAGAAATTACAGAAGGTATCGTATATCAGGACGAACTGGTTACAGTAGAAGCTTTCACAGCTGTTCACGGCACACTTGAATGCTACAGCTACAAATTTACAACACCGGATAAAGTTATCGTTATTTCCGGCGACACCTGCCCGACACAGCTGATGATTGACAAAGCAAAAGGCTGTGACATCCTGCTGCATGAAGTTTACTACTCTGCAGGTCTGGCACAGCGTGAACCAAAATGGCAGAAATACCACAGCGAAGTACATACAGGTGCTCTTGACCTGGCAAAAATGTGCTGTGAAATCCAGCCAAAACAGCTGGTTACATACCACAGAATATACCATACAGAAGTACAGCAGAACAAAATCAACATTATTGCACATCTCAAAGAAAGAGAATATGCAATTCTGGATGAAATCAAATCTGTTTACTCCGGCGCAGCCTGCAACGGCCAGGACCTGGATGTGTTTATCTGATAAATATAAAGCCACCCGCAAGGGTGGCTTTTTATATGCACAAACATTAACCTGTCATACTGAACGCAAGGAAGTATCGCATACATTACAAATTATCATTCTTCGCCTTTGGCAAAGAATAACATTTGTTATATTTGTGAAATCTGTGTACATCCTATTGACAATATCGAACATCGATATTATACTGAAATCAGAATAACGATATTCGATATTAACTTGTACAGGTGATAAAATGCCAAGAGAAAAATTTCAGACTCTGACAGAACAGATGTTTTATATACTTATATGCCTGCAGAACGAATGCTGCGGCATAGACATAATGGAGATGGTGCGCAAAATGACAGACGGCCGTGTAAATGTGGGTCCGGGCACACTGTATAATCTGCTGGAACAGTTTACAGACGAAGGGCTGACACAGGAAACAAAGACACAGGGCCGCAAGCGCAGCTATATAATCACAGAAAAAGGCCGCAACACCCTTGAAAAAGAATATATCCGCCTGCAACAGCAGACAAACGATTATCTGAAATATATGAAAGGGGAATAATTATGGCTGATAAGAAATGGCGTTTTGAATATTATGATGCCTATGATTATACAGGTATGCTGGCACAGCTTGAAAAAATGGCTGAAAAAGGCTGGCTGCTGGATAAGGTGCAGGGAGATTTCTGGCGCTACAGGCGAACAGAACCGGGAAAGGTTAATTATGCTGTAACCCATTTTGAAAACTACACAGCCCACGAATCTGCACCGGACAACGGTCAGAGCGAATTCCTTGAAATGTGTGCTTCTGCCGGCTGGCAGCTTGTGGCGCAGCAGAACAGTTTTATGGTATTTGTCAACTATTCAGACAATCCCGTACCACTGGAAACTGACGCTGTAACACAGGTGGAAACAGTGCACAAATCTGTAAAAAACCAGCTTTTAGGCAACAGTGTTACCTGGTTTGGTATCCTGATGCTATATATGATAAGCGAAGTGGTTGAGCTTGTAAAAAGAACTTATATATTTGTGAATTACCCGGCAAACCTGTTTATATTTTTTGCATTTTTAATATATGCAGTTGTAATAGCCGCTCAATTGCACAGCTATAATAAATGGCACAAAAAAGCTGTGATTATGGCAGAAGAAACCAACACATTCCTGCCTACAAAAACCAACAGGCTGCCGTTTGCTATGGTGTGGATGGTTGTATTGGTAGTGTTTATACCTTTCATTACAGGCGGAATGACTTCTCCGCTGTTCCTTGGCGGCATTTATATGGCTCTTGTTGCAGCTGCGGCTGTATATCAGCATCTGTCTGATAAAAACATCAGTCAACGACTGGCGGCAAGCAGTGCCGTGCTGGCTGTTTCAATTGTTGTATTATGGTTTGGAATCTCACTTGCAGGCGATACACCTATAGGTATTAAAGACAGGGATATGCCTGTTACTATACAGAGGATGGGCATAGATACTGATTCTTATGTGGAAGATTTTTATGAATCCACAGTATATAAATCAGTTCTTTTTGACAAATGGGAATGTGAGCAGTCAATGACTGATTCTGGCGCAGATAAGCATCTTGGTCTGGAGTATTACATTGTAAAATCGGATTACAGCTTTATTATGGACAATCTGCGCGAAAACTATGATTACGGCTGGCCACAGCTGGATGCAGAACAGTGGAAGGCTGATGAAGTTATTGCTTCAATTGATTATGAAGGCGGTTACAGCTACTACATCGCTCATTATGACAATATGATGTTGCGTTTTATGGTTTCACAGCCGCTGACAGACAGTCAGATAGAATTTGTGGTTGAAAAACTGATTGATAACCGGTGAGATATATGAAAGGGAAAGCCTATGTTTGATACGATTTATATACCTGCCTTTTATGCCGAATATGACAAAACAGGCATTACAGAATTCTTGAACAGGATGGGTGCAAAAGGCTGGATTTTAAGCAGCAAAAAAGGCGTGTTGTATAAATTTGTAAAAACTGACAAGCCATATTTCAGATATGATATTACATATTTTGCTGATGCCGATGAAACCAACAACTATTATATTGTTGGAAGTATGGATTATTACGAAATGCGGAAAGCCGGTGGCTGGCAGTTTTTGACAAATGACAGAAAAATGCAGATTTTCATCAGTGAAAACCCTGATACAGTGACGCTGGACACCGACCCGCTGACACAGGTGCAAGTAATTCATCAGTCAGCCATAGGTCTGATAGGTCTTCAGGTCTTTATTGGTGTAACACAGATAATAAACAATATCCGCCCCAGCGAATATCATCCGCTGACAGACCTGCTGTTGCTTATATGCGGCATATGCTTTGTGGCAGACGGACTGTTCTACTGTCTGTGGTACCGCAAGGCACTGAAGCAGGCAAAAGAATACAACAGCTTTTATGAAACAGGGACAAACATACTGATGAAGTATGTTGTGCCGATTTCTCTGCTGGGGGCAATAACAGCAATATTTAAAGGGTGGTGAGAATTATGAAAGAAACCAAAAGACAGTTCAAAATCTTTTCCTTCTTTGATTTTGACGGCATCACCGCACATCTGGAAAAGATGGCGGCTGACGGCTGGATGATTGAACAGAACAAAAACAGATACTGGATTTACCGCAGGACAGAGCCCAAAAAACTGAAATTTGCAGTTACATACTTCCCAAAGGCTTCCGATTTTGACCCGCGGCCTACAGAAGAACTGCAGGCTTTCAACGAATTCTGCCGGCAGGCAGGGTGGAAACCTGCTGTATCAATGGCACAGATGCAGATTTATTACAATGAAAATGAAAACCCTGTGCCAATAGAAACAGACCCGCTGGTACAGGTAAACACCATCCACCGGGCGATGAAAAAGAATTTTATACCGTCATATATTATTATGATTGCGATGTCTGTGCTGGTTATAGCAATGTTTGGTATGAGAGTAATTACCAACCCTGTGTCAGCCCTGTCATCAAATTCCACACTGTTTTCCATTGTGGCCTATGGTATGCTGCTGATATTGTCTGTGGTGGAATTGGGGCAGTATTACAGCTGGCGCAAAAAAGCTGTGGCACGGGCAGAAAGCGGTTATGCCATACCATCCGGCAAAACCGCCTTTGTATTCCAGATAGTGACATTGATAATGGTCATCGGTCTGCTGATAGTTTATCTGTTTTCCAGCATCAGCATTATATCCCCGTGGTTTATGCTGTTTATGTTTGTATTGTTTGGCAGCAGCGGTGTGATAGCAGTATTTATGAAAGAATTCCTGCGCAAAAGAAATGTACCGCGGAAAATAAATATGGCTGTTTCAATGGGGACAGCTTTTGCAATAACAATGGCGCTGGCGGTGCTGACGGTATTTCTGGTTATAAAATACAACATAAGAATAAACCCACAGCAGTCAAAACCTGTAGGCACTTATACAATGTATGGCAGACAGTGGGATATATACAATGACACTGTGCCACTGCGCATAGAAGATTTTATGCAGACAGATTATTCTGACTTTGATGTAAGAAATAACCCGGACGGTTCTGTGTTTATTTCAAAAGCTGATGCAAGCCAGACTGCCACCATAAACAGGGAAGGCGTGCCGGAACTGCGCTATGAAATCACAAAGGTGCATATGCCGTTTCTGTACCACTGGTGTTTTGACACAGTGTTCAATGATATTGACGAAACCAATACAGACAGGGACATACCATTGGAATACCGTTGTGTACTGGTACAGCAGCAGGACAATGCCTGGCAGGCAGATAAAGTATACCGCCTTATGTATGGAGAGGAATATACAGACCAGTGGCTTATATGCTGGGGCAACACAATTGTGGATATCACATTTTATAACTGCGAAGAACTGACAGACAGTCAGAAAGCAATAATTGCAGAAAAACTGAAAGATTATTAATCAAAAAAAGGCAGGCGTTATGCCTGCCTTCTGTCTTATTTTACTGTAGCGTGTTTCAGATTGATAACACTTGTAAACGGGTCTATGTACAGATTGTCATAAAAATTTTCATAGTAGAAAACTGATTTTTCGCTGCCCATCGGCACAGTCATTGCAGTTTGCAGCACTGTGTCAGCGGCGGCTTTTATTTCGTCCAGAGCATTTTTCTGATTTGTTTCTGCCTTTGCTGCGGCCACATTTGCAGCCACACTGCTGTCAAAAGCTGTGTAATAGTCCAGAATACCATAGACTGTATCATTTTCCGGTGTGACAGGCAGAAAAGCCATATCAAAATCTCCCTCGGCAATTCGCTGTCTTATCTGTGAAACAGGCAGATATTCAATGGTGAAAAACTGCCCCAGATTTTTCTGCCACAGCTGGTTTATATTTTCATAAATCAGGGTATACATACTGTCGCTTGGCATCAGCACAGTGGATGCATCCATCCTTGTTTTTCCCAGCTGTGAAAGCCCGCTCTGCATCATTTCTTTCGGGTCAGCTGTCATATATGCAGGCTGTGCAGGTGTATATATTGTGTTTATAAACTGGCCGGCAAGTGTAACTGTGCCGGGGAAAATTGTATTTACAGCTTCAACCGCATTCAGATTTGCACCGGAATTTTCAAAACCGTATGTATACCAGCCCAGTGCTTTTCTTATGTTTTCATTGCGGAACATATCCTTGTTCAGATTGAAAACAAGTGAAATATTTGCACTTTCAAATTCCATAGCGGCAGTATCTTCGAAGCTTGCGTCCTGTGTGGCATATGCAAAAAAACCGCTTATTTCATCTTTTGCATAGCTTTCTGCCTGGCTGTCTGCCGCCACTTCAACAAGACGGATACGGCTTACAAGATTAGCGTCTTCTTCACGGGTGCTTACAATTGTGGCATTTCCGTTTTCTGTATCCAGATAATTCAGTCTGAAAGGCCCGTTGCACAGCAGGTTGTCTATGCTCAGTCCATATGCACCGCCACAGGTGGCAAAGAACTCCCGGCTGCAGGGGAATGCGGCAGTCAGGCACAGCTTTTCAGTAAAGTTGAAATCAGCATTTTTCAGCCTGATTACCAGGGAATAATCCCCAGTAGCCGTCACACTGGCCACGTTTGCAAAATCATCTGCATAAGGTGAGTGGGTTTTCGGGTCAAGTATGCGGTTTATTGCAAAAACAAAATCAGCCGCCTTTACTTCTGCACCCTCAAAAGCTTCCTTGCGGTCCTTGTCACCCTTGTAATGCCACAGATTGCCTTTTTTTATCTGTATTGTATAGGTTTTGCCGTCAGCAGAAATATCACAGCTTTCTGCCAGATTGTTTACCACAGCACCGCCCTGTTTTTCAAACAGCCCGTCAAAAATATTTTGTATTACCATCAGTTCGTTGTTGCTGTCTGCAATCTGCGGGTCAAAGTTGGACGGCATTTTTTCCACAGCAGCAGTAAATGTGGATATTCCCCCTGCGGAAGAACAGCCTGTGACAATCACACACAGGCATAACATATATATCAATGAAAATATCTTTTTCAAATCGGTCACCTTTAAAACATATTTTTACATTATATATTCTATCACAAAATTATATGCCGATAAATAGAAAAATAGTGGGTAAAATATAACAAAATTGTCATATTGGCAGGATAAAATATTTTTATATACAGTTGATATAATCTGCAAGAAATATTATAATATTAAGATAAAGGAAAATAAATTTGCATATCTGTTTTAATTCAAAACAAGAAAGAGGTGCTTTTATGCAAAGCAAAGCCAACGTATTTTTTGACAGTTTAAAAGGCAAGAAAGTGGCATTCATCGGTGCTGGTGTAAGCCACAAAAAACTTATTGAAATATTTTCACAGAAAGGTGCAATTGTAACTCTCTGTGACAAAAAACAGCTGGAGGGCTTTGGTGACTATGCCGAAACACTGAAACAGCTGAATGTAAACCTGTCCCTGGGTGAAAATTATCTGGAAGGTCTTAAAAATCAGGATATGATTATGAGAACTCCGGGGTTTGAATTCTATACAAAAGAACTGCAGTACCAGCTGAATGCAGGCGTTATGGTAACCAGCGAAATGGAACTTTTCTTCCAGCTGTGCCCTTGCAAAATCTATGCTGTCACAGGTTCTGACGGCAAGACAACCACCACCACACTTATCAGCGAAATGCTGAAAGAAAGCGGCAGGACAGTACATCTGGGCGGCAATATAGGCAAGGCACTGCTGCCAATTGCTGAAGAAGTGAAAGAAGATGATGTGGCTGTGGTGGAACTGTCCAGCTTCCAGCTGATTTCCATGCGCCAGTCACCGGATGTGGCTGTGGTTACAAATGTTACACCTAACCACCTTGACCATCATAAGGATATGCAGGAATACATCGATGCATAGCGCAACATCCTGCTGTATCAGAACAGAGATGGCAAGGCTGTGCTGGGCTTTGAAAACGATGTAAGCCGCAATATGGAAGATGATGTAAAAGGCAAATGTGTGTTCTTTACACGCCTGACAGATATCAGCGGTATACCGGGCTGTGGCTATATTGATGATGGCGGTATGCTGTGTGTTGGCGGTGCAAAGGTTGTGCACCAGGATGAAGTTGCCCTGCGCGGCAAACACAACCTTGAAAACCTGCTGGCTGCTTTCTGTGCAGTAAACGGCGATGTGCCATATGAAATAATGGCCAAGGTTGCCAGAGAATTCAAAGGTGTTGAACACCGTATCGAACCTGTGCGCACACTCAACGGTGTACAGTGGTTCAATGACTCCATTGCTTCCAGCCCTACAAGAACTATTGCAGGTCTGAAAAGCTTTCCGCAGAAAATCTGTATCATTGCAGGCGGCTATGACAAGAAAATTCCGTATGAACCTTTGGCACAGCCTGTTATCGACAATGTAAAACTGCTGGTGGTTATGGGTCAGACAGGTCCGGCCATTGAAAAAGTTGTAAGAGAACACCCGGACTTTGAAAAATCCGGCATTAAAATTCTCCGTGCTGAAAGTATGGAACAGGCTGTTCAGCTGATGTATGAAAATACACAGCCTGGCGATATTGTCTCCCTCAGTCCTGCATCTGCCAGCTTTGACTTTTATCCTAACTTTGAAGTACGCGGCAGACATTTCAAAAAGCTGGTAAATGAATTATGATTACTACAGCGGCAAACAGTATAGAAAAGTTTGAACAGAATTTCACCGACAACAATTCTTTTCTTTCACAGAAAATAAAAAGCGAATACCGGTCAGACAAAAATGCCGTACTGAATAACTTTTATTGTCTCAACGGCAACAATCTTATGCTTATGGGCGAAAATATGTCTGTGGCCGGCACTCTGTCAGAGGACGAAACCGAAGAGGTTTTGTCTTTCTGTCAGTTTATGGGGGTATACGGGCTGGAAAGCCGGCAGGACAATCTGCCAATCCCCCACAGAAACGTGATGAACATAATGCAGTACACCGGCAGCGGGGCACAGCCTTGCCCGGGAATTGTGAAAAATGAAAACATCTATCAGTTTTCACAGTTCAGCTGCTCCAACTTCCCCGGCACAGCTTTCAATATGGTATATTCATACGTTGCCCGCAAGGTAAACAGGGGAGTATCGGATATTTATTACCTTGAACACAATGGTAAAATTGTGTCCGGTGCACTGGCTACACATTTTGATGATGATATTTATCTTACCTTTGTTTCCACAGCAAAGAATTTCCGCCACAGCGGTCTGGCAAAGCAGATAATCAACCATATTATCAATGTAAATGATGATAAAAAAATCATCCTTATGTGCGAAGAAGAACTTATGCCGTTTTATGAAAAACTGGGCTTTGGAAAAACAGGGGAAACATATTTATATAAATTAAGGGAAGAACATATATGATAGATAATTTTTTTGATATCAAGCCACAGATGATGGAGCTTGATAAAGAGGTTATGGCACTTTGCAAGCCATATTTTGAAAAAATTGACGAAATCAGTGACTACAACCAGATGAAAGTGCTGAAAGCCTTTATTGACAACGGCATTTCCGCCACACATCTGGTAGGCACAACAGGCTACGGTTATGACGACAGGGGCCGTGACGGTCTGGACCGCCTGTTTGCTGATATTATGGGTGCAGAAGATGCCCTGTGCCGTTACAACTTTATGAGCGGCACACATACACTTACAGTTGCCCTGTTTGGCGTACTGCGCAGCGGCGACCTTATGGTATGTGCCACAGGTACACCATATGACACACTTCACGGTGTTATCGGTATTGACGGCAGCCACTACGGCAACCTTATGGACTACGGCGTAAAATATGACCAGGTTTCACTGCTGCCGGATTCTGAACCGGACCTTGAAGGCATCAAAGAAAAATGCAAGGATGCCAAGGTTTGCTATATCCAGCGCAGCCGCGGCTATGCAAAGAGAAAAGCCCTTAGCCTTGAAACAATAAAGGAAATCAGTGATGCGGCAAAATCAGTAAATCCGGATATCATTGTTATGGTGGACAATTGCTACGGCGAATATACCCACACAGAAGAGCCACTGGCTTACGGTGCAGACCTTATTATGGGTTCACTTATCAAAAACCCGGGCGGCGGTATTGCCCCTACAGGCGGTTATATTGCAGGCAGGGCTGACCTTGTGGAAATGTGCGGCCACCGTCTTACATCCCCGGGCACAGGCAGGGAAATCGGCTGTTCACTGGATGTTATGAGAGAAATGTACCTTGGTGTTTACCACGCACCTATGATTACTGCAAATGCTCTCAAGACAAGTATCTACGCATCCTGTCTGTATGAAAAAATGGGCTTTGAAACAGAGCCGAGATATACAGAAGACAGAAACGATATCATCACTTCCATCTGTGCCAACACACCGGAAAATGTGATTGCAATCTGCCGCGGCATCCAGGCAGGCAGCCCTATCGACAGCTATGCCGCACCGGAACCGGGCGATATGCCGGGCTATGACAGCCAGATTATCATGGCTGCAGGCGCATTTACAATGGGTTCTTCCATTGAATTGTCCTGTGACGCTCCACTGCGTGACCCATACATAGCATATATGCAGGGTGGTACCACCTTTGCCGCTTCCCGTGCAGCTGTACTGCTTTCAGCACAGAAAGTTTATGACGTAAACAATAAATAATAATTAAAAAAAGACCCGATGTCATTCCGAGCAAAGAGAGAATCGCATATAATACTGATTAAGTATTTATGAGATTTTTCGGCTTATGCCTCAGGATGACATTTCTTTTTTATGGTTATCCATATGCAACTTTATACTTTACAAACCGGAAAAACAGGTGTATACTGTATTCATTAGTTGCTTATTTATAAGCAAATTCTGTATAAATATAGAGAGAGGACATAATTATGTTAGACAGAATTGAACAGAAAATCGTTGAAATCATTGACAAGAAAGCTGAAGAAATCATGGCTTTCGGTACAGACATCTGGAACCACGCTGAACTTGGTTACAAAGAAGTAAGAACAAGCGGCAAATTCGTGGAAGAAATGGCAAAACTGGGTCTGGATTCAGAAACAGGCCTTGCTTTCACAGGTGTTAAATCCTACCTGCACGAAAAAGGCAGTGTGGAAGGCCCTACACTTGCCATTATCGGCGAAATGGACGGCCTGCCAATTCCTAACCACCCGGATGCTTACAATGGTGTTTCCCATTCCTGTGGCCACCACGCACAGCTGACAGGTGTTGTGGGTGCTGCTATGGCTCTGACAGACCCTGAAGTCAAGGCTGCTATGGGCGGCAACATCTGCTTCTTTGCAGTACCTGCTGAAGAATTTGTAGACATCGAATGGAAAAACCAGATGATGAAAGAAGGCAAGCTGGGCTACGGCGGCGGCAAATGTGAACTTATCCGTATCGGTGCATTTGACGATATTGATATTTCCATGGGTCATCACTCATCCACAGGTCTGGATATGGGTATTATCAACTCCACATCCAACGGCTTTGTAAACAAAACAGTTACATTCAAAGGCCGCTCTGCACACGCCGCAGGTATGCCACACCACGGTATTGACGCTCTCAACGCTGCAACAGCTGCATTGGTAAACATTGCTCTCCAGCAGGAATCCTTCCGCGATGAAGACTCTGTTCGTTGCCACGGCTTTATCTCCAACGGCGGCAGCGCTGTAAACATCATTGCTGACGAAGTTGTAATGCAGTACTGCACACGCGGCAAAACACCGGAAGCATACAAAAACGCATCTGACAAAGTTGACCGTTCTTTCAAAGCTGCTGCTATGGCAACAGGCTGTGATGTTGTTATCGAAACAATGGCAGGTTATATGTCACAGATGGCAAACCCACACACAGAAGTTCTCCAGTCTGTTCTTGATGAAATCAAGGCAGAAGGCAAATACACAAACCAGAAAGACAGCGAAGGTCACGGCACAGGTTCTGACGACTTTGGCGATGTTTCCTGCCTTATGCCTCTGGTACACTTCAATACAGGCGGTGTGGAAGGCACAATCCACGGCCCGGACCTGGTAGTTTCTGACCCTTATCTTGCATATGTTGTTACAGCAAAAATCTTTGCCCTTACAGCATACCGTCTTATGAAAGACGGCGCTGCAGCAGCAAAAGAAAATATCGCTGACTACAAACCAATTATGACAAAAGAATCCTACGTTGCATTCCAGGATTCAATGCAGAAAACAGAAACATTTACAAGCGAAAAACTGCCAATCGTTGGTCTGAATGATTAATTGCATAAAATTGCGGCATCCCTGTGATGCCGCTTTTTTATGTATAAAATAACAATTCTGTCACATTTATTGAAGTGCAAAAACTGAAATGATATACTTTTTATAAAAGGCAGGTGATTGTATGAAAACAACATTTAAAATAATATGTCTGACTATGTTGCTTTTATTTATCACTGCATGCACAGCTGACGAAAGCAACAATACAGTAATATCGGAAAGCTCATCAACCGAAATTGTTTCCAGCATGCCAGACAGCACAATTGAAAATACTGACAGCAGTCAGCCTGCTGATATATATTATGGTGACAGACGTCTCACTCTGCAGGAAATTGAACAGATAAATGAATACAGCAGAAACAATGTAAACTGGCAGTATATTTTCCGTGCTGATTTTGCCACCCCACAGGAAGTTGAAATCGGGGCACTGCTGAATGTGATACCTGCAGAAAGTATGCTTACATACAACTGTTATTATGAAGTTAAAATGCGGAAGCAAGCCGGGATAGACCTGGACTATTACAGACTGGAAAAAGGGCTGGAAGAATATGGCAGGATATACCCACGGACGATAAACGGTCTTCTGCTTGACACAATCAATATTCCGTTGTCACAGGCAGTAAACAGAAATGAATTTTATTCTGAAGCATATGACTGTTATTACAAAACCCGTTATTATGAACCGTTCCCGTTGTATCAGTTTATTGACGGGTATATTGATGGAGATACAGTGGTTCTTTATGATGAACGTAACTGTGTTACACTTAAAAAACAAAATGATAAATATTATATTTATTCCAATGTACAACTGTACGAAAACTATACAGTTGATATTTATAGGGAAAACGGAATATCCACAGATACACAGTATTTTGTAAGGGATGTTTATTTTGAACCTCAACAGGGAAAAACAGCGCGGTACAACAATGCTTTGAAGACTTATAATGATTTCCTTTCCGGGGCAATTGAAGTAAACGGCAACATATGTGAACCGGAAAAATGGATTGAATGGTACGACGGCGCTGAAACATCAATATCAGACTATGGCCTGTTTGACCTGAACAGCGATGGCATACCGGAACTTATTCTTTATGTGCCATATAACCATTATGAAGTTTATTCCCACGATGGCAACCGTAACGGAACCATGACTGAATGGGAAGTGAAGTTTGATGGCGGTATGAATGGGCCGGGTAAAATTTTCAGTGATGGTACAGCCGGTTCAGGGAGAACTTCCACGGGTGCCAGCTACGGTTTTTATAAATATGATAAAAATGGAAATTGCAATCTGATAATGCATTTTTCATGGTATGAACCATGGAATGAATATAATTTCAATGACATACAAGTAAGCAAGGAAGAGTTTGAAAAACTGACAGACCCATGGCTTGACAAGTTTGACCATCCGGCAGACACAGGTGCAAAAACCTATTTTCTTGAAAAAGAATACTGGGAAATCTATGCGGACAAACTGGCATAAACAAAAAAGCGACACTTTAAAAGTGTCGCTTTTGCTTTTATTCTCTCACAGAATTATTTGCCTTTTTTGCACGGCTGATAATTCTTGCTCTTTCTGCGTGGTCAAGAATTGCTTTTCTGATACGCAGTGTTTTTGGTGTAACTTCCACCAGTTCGTCCGGTGCCAGGAATTCCAGACATTCTTCCAGACTCATTTTCTTTGGTGGGATAAGACGGAGTGCGTCGTCAGAACCGGATGCACGTGTGTTTGTAAGATGTTTTGTCTTACATACGTTTACTGTCAGGTCTTCGCCTTTAGGGCTGTAGCCCACAACCATACCTGCATATACAGGTACGCCAGCTTCGATAAACAGCACGCCGCGTTCCTGTGCATTGTACAGACCATATGTGATGGATGTGCCTGTTTCAAATGCAACCAGGGAACCTGTGTTTCTTGTTGGCAGTTCGCCCACATAGTCTCTGTAACCGTCAAAGATTGTGTTCATAACGCCGCTGCCCTTTGTATCTGTCAGGAATTCACTTCTGTAACCGAACAGACCGCGGGATGGAATCTTCATTTCAATTCTCATACGGCTGTCGCCCTGTGGTGCCATATTGATCAGTTCAGCTTTGCGGCTGGACAGTTTTTCAATAACGCTGCCCTGGAATTCTGTTGGCACGTCGATAACCACGTGTTCAAACGGTTCCTGTTTTCTGCCGTTTTCTTCTTTCATCAGAACTCTTGGTGGGGAAACCTGGAATTCATAGCCTTCTCTTCTCATATTTTCGATAAGGATAGACAGGTGCATTTCACCACGGCCCATTACTTTAAAGCTTTCGCTGCTTGTGGAATCTTCCACTTTCAGAGCTACGTCTTTCAGCAGTTCTTTCTGCAGTCTTTCACGGATCTGACGGCTTGTTACAAACTTGCCTTCCTTGCCTGCGAAAGGTGAATCGTTTACAGCAAATGTCATTTCAACTGTTGGTTCGTCGATAGCAACAAATGGCAGTGGTTCCACACAGTCAGGTGCGCAGATTGTGTTGCCGATTGTTACATCTTCCAGACCGGAAACGATTACGATATCACCGCTGGATGCTGTGTCTACAGTCACTCTGTTTGTGCCTTCAAAAGCATACAGTGCTGTGATTTTGCCGCGGCGGCGCACAGATTCATCGTGCCAGTCGCACACAACAACTTCCTGGCCAACCTTTACGCTGCCTTTTTCAATTCTGCCGATGGCTGTACGGCCAACAAAAGAGTTGTAGTCAATGTTGGAAACCAGCATTGCAAAGCTTTCTTCCGGTGCAACCTGTGGACCTGGAATATAGTCCAGAATTGTGTCAAAGATTGGTTTGAAGTCTGTGCCGCGTGTTTCAGGTGAATAGTTTGCAATACCTTCACGGCCGGAACAGAACAGCATCGGGCTGTCCAGCTGTTCGTCTGTAGCGCCCAGGTCCATCAGCAGAAGCAGGATTTCATCAATAATTTCTTTGATTCTTGCGTCAGGTCTGTCAATTTTGTTAACGATGATTACGATTGAAAGGTTCTGTGCCAGAGCTTTTTCCAGAACAAAACGTGTCTGTGGCATTGGGCCTTCTGCAGCGTCAACCAGCAGCAGTACGCCGTCAACCATTTTCAGTACACGTTCTACTTCGCCACCAAAGTCAGCGTGGCCCGGAGTGTCAACAATGTTTACTTTAACGCCATTGTAGTTGAATGATGCGTTTTTTGCCAGAATTGTGATGCCTCTTTCTCTTTCGATATCGCCGCTGTCCATAACTCTGTCGTTTACAATCTGGTTTTCTCTGAAAGTACCGGACTGTTTCAGCATGCCGTCAACCAGAGTTGTTTTGCCGTGGTCAACGTGGGCGATGATAGCGATATTTCTTAAATCTTCTCTTCTCATGTTACCTCCGTATATATTTAAAATCATATATTCAAAAAATGTTTTACACTTTATGATACTACGATTTTGTCATATAATCAAGATTTTTTAGTGTAAAATGCAGAATTTTTTTGAAAATTATTGTGCATTTGGCATATTTTGTTATAATTTACAGCTTATTAACAATTAAACTGGACTATTGTGGAAAATTGGTAATATTTGCAATGTAAAATATACTGGAGAAAGTATATTATTGCACAATATATTTTGCATTTGCATATTAAATATGATATAATTAATTAGTTAAATTAGATTAATATGGGGGAGTGTGTTCATTTGCGAGTTTTGGGTATTGACCCGGGCTATGCCATAGTGGGTTACGGCATACTGGATTATGAAAAAAACAGGTTTTTTCCTGTGGAATACGGCGCTGTTACCACACAGGCACACACAGACTTTCAGGAAAGGCTGAAAGAGGTTTATGTAAGTGTGGATGAAATTATCAGACGCACAAAGCCTGATGCTCTTTCTATAGAAAAACTGTTTTTCACCACAAACCAGAAAACAGTTATCCAGGTTGCACAGGCCAGGGGGGTTATCCTGCTGGCGGCCTCTATGAACGGCATCCCTGTTTATGAATACACACCGCTGCAGATAAAGCAGTCTGTTACAGGCTACGGCAAGGCTATCAAAACCCAGGTACAGGATATGACAAAGCGTATTCTTAAACTTGACAAAGTGCCAAAGCCGGACGATACTGCAGACGCACTGGCGGTTGCCATATGCCACGCATATTCATACCGCTCAAAATTATTTACACAGATAGGAAAAACATTATGATTTATTGCCTTACAGGAACATTGATAGAAAAAAGTCTGGACAATGTGGTTATAGATGTACAGGGGGTAGGCTTTTCACTGGCCGTGCCGTCCACAGTGCAGGGTGTACTGCCTGCACCGGGAGAAAAATGTACTCTGTACACATACCTGTCAGTAAAAGAAGACGCACTTGATTTATATGGCTTTGCAGACAAGGCAGAACAGAAAGCTTTCAAAACACTTATTTCTGTTTCCGGTGTAGGTCCTAAAGCAGGGCTGGCTATCCTGTCTGTGCTCACACCGCAGAAAATTGCTCTTGCAGTTACCACAGGTGATTACAAATCATTTACAGCTGCCAACGGAGTTGGCCCTAAAGTTGCACAGAGAATTGTGCTGGAACTTAAAGGCAAATTCTCCAATGATGATGTGGCCGGGGTAACAATGGCAGATGTTGGCCGCACAGCTGTTTCCACAGGCAGTGTCAGCCAGGCCATCAGCGCACTTATTGCACTGGGCTACAACCAGAGCCAGGCTGCCCTGGCTATTTCAAAGCTTGATCCGGAACAGGATGTGCAGGCACTTATCAAACAGGCACTCAGACTTTTGGCAGGAGGTAAGATTTAATGAACAATATCGGTTTTCAGGATACAGAAAGACTTGTGTCCACCTCTGCAATCAGAGAAGACGGCGACAATGAAAATTCGCTCCGTCCGAAAAGTCTGGCAGAATACATCGGTCAGGAAAAATTAAAAGACAACCTTGAAATCTATCTGCAGGCCGCAAAGATGAGGGGGGAAGCGCTGGACCACACCTTGCTGTATGGCCCTCCGGGTCTTGGTAAAACCACACTTGCAGGTGTTATTGCCAATGAAATGGGCGTAAACATCCGTGTAACCAGTGGCCCGGCAATCGAAAAGCCGGGGGACCTTGCCGCTTTGCTGACAAACCTTGAAGACGGCGATGTGCTGTTTATTGACGAAATTCACCGTATGTCAAGACAGGTTGAAGAAGTGCTTTATCCTGCGTTGGAAGACTTTGCCCTTGATATCATTATCGGCAAAGGCCCGTCAGCCCAGTCAATCAGAATCAACCTGCCGCAGTTTACGCTTATCGGTGCTACCACAAGGGCCGGGCAGATATCTTCACCTCTCCGTGACCGTTTTGGCGTACAGCTGAAACTGGAAATGTACAGCCACGAAGAACTGGCAAAAATCATAATGCGTTCTGCAGGCATCCTTGGCATTGACTGCACCCACGACGGTGCAATCGCCCTGGCTAAATGCAGCCGTGGCACACCTCGTGTGGCCAACCGCCTGTTAAGACGTGTAAGAGACTTTGCACAGATAAAGGGCAACGGCATTATTGATTATGATATTGCCATGGCATCTCTTGCAAGGATGGAAATAGACTCTCTGGGGCTGGACAACCTTGACCGCACACTGATGAGAGCAATTATAAATATGTATTCCGGCGGTCCTGTTGGTCTTGAAACACTGGCAGCAGCCATCGGGGAAGAAGCAATCACACTGGAAGACGTGTGTGAACCATATCTTATGCAGCTGGGCTTTTTGTCCCGCACACCACGCGGCAGAATAGTAACCAATCTGGCATATCAGCATCTTGGGCTTAAAAATCCAAATGCAGTAAACGACGTGGTACAGCAGACTCTGGAAGATATGTAAAACGCACAGGGGATGGCCTCCCGGACATCCCGTTGAATACAATTACGCAGGGGATGGTTTCACGTCCCACAGCAAAAACAAATAGTTTTTATAAATTCAACACAAATATATTTTATTATTTTATCGATATAAAGGAAAAAACAATGAGATCAGACAATAAATGGCAGGACTACAAACTGCTGGATGCTACAGACGGCTTCCGCCTGGAAAGCTGGGGCGGCGTTATACTTGTTCGCCCGGACCCACAGGTAGTGTGGAAATTTGAAAAGAAAAGCCCTATGTGGGACAAAGCCCACGCTGTTTACCACCGCTCCACAAAAGGCGGCGGCGAATGGGAATACCGCAAAAAATTCCCTGCAGAATGGAATATCAGGTATGACAGTATGACATTCAAGGTAACACCTACAGGCTTTAAACATACAGGTATCTTCCCGGAACAGGCTACAAACTGGGATGAATACGCAAAAATGATTGCCAAAGAAGGCAGGGAACTGAACATCCTCAACCTGTTCGGTTACACAGGCGGTGCAACTCTTGCCTGTGCTGCAGCAGGTGCAAAGGTTTGCCATGTTGACGCATCCAAAGGCGTTGTTGCATGGGGCAAGGAAAATGCACAGCTGTCCGGCCTTGGTGACAAGCCAATCCGCTGGATTGTGGACGACTGTATCAAATTTGTACAGCGTGAAATCCGCCGCGGCAACAAATATGACGGCATTATTATGGACCCGCCAAGCTATGGCCGTGGCCCTAACGGCGAAGTATGGAAACTGGAAGACAATATTTTCCAGCTGCTGGAACTGTGCAGCCAGATTCTGTCTGATGACCCATTGTTTGTTGCAGTAAACAGCTATACAACAGGTGTTTCACCGTCTGTTATGGAATATATGCTGGACGTTATGATGAGAGACAAATATAAAGGCAAGGTTTCTGCACAGGAAATCGGTCTTACCGTGCAGTCCACAGGCATGGCATTGCCTTGTGGCAGCACAGCATTCTGGAAAAAAGAAGGACACGAATAATGAGTAATATGCTTAAAGTGGATAACCTGTGGTTCCGTTACACACAGGACAGTGACTGGGCGCTGCAGGGACTTAACCTTGAAGTAAAAAAAGGTGAATTTCTCTGTGTGCTTGGCTCCAACGGCTGTGGCAAATCCACACTTGCCAAACACTTCAACGCTATCCTTGTGCCTGAAAAAGGCGATGTGTGGGTGGAAGACATCAACACAAAGGAAGAAGAACGTCTGCTGGAAATCCGTCAGAAAGTGGGTATGGTTTTCCAGAACCCTGACAACCAGATTGTTGCCACAGTAGTGGAAGAAGACGTGGCATTTGCTCTGGAAAATATGGGTGTGCCTACAGATGAAATCCGCCGCCGCATAGATGAAGCTATGACAGCTGCAGGCATCATCAAATACAAAGACAAGGCACCCCACAACCTTTCCGGCGGTCAGAAACAGCGTGTGGCCATTGCAGGTATTATCGCTATGCGCCCCGACTGCATCGTCCTGGACGAACCTACAGCCATGCTGGACCCATACGGCCGCGAAATGGTTATAAAAACTGTAAAACAGCTGAACAAGGAGTTCGGCATCACAGTTGTTCTTATCACACACTATATGAACGAAGCCGCACAGGCTGACCGCGTAGTTGTGATGAGCAAAGGCAAAATAGAAAAAATCGGCACACCAAGAGAAATCTTTTCACAGGTGGAATGGGTAAAAAGTCTCGCACTGGATGTGCCGCAGACCAGCGACCTTGCCTGGCAGATGAACCGGCAGGGCTACAACCTGTCCACAGAGGCCATTACCATCGAAGAATGTGCCGCACAGCTCTATAAATTTCTGGAGGAATAGAAAGTGTCTGTTTTAAAAGTAGAAAATCTTTCTTATACATACAATCCCGGTATGCCCGGTGAAACAAAAGCCCTGGACAACATCAACCTTGATATTGAAGCAGGCACCTTTGTAGGGGTTATCGGTCATACAGGCTGTGGCAAAAGTACACTTATCAGCCACTTCAACGGTCTGACAAAGCCGCAGACAGGCCGCATCCTGCTGGACGGCAAGGATATATGGACAGAATGGCCAAGCATCCGCGATGTACGCTTCAATGTAGGTCTGGTATTCCAGTATCCTGAATACCAGCTGTTTGAAGAAACCTGCTACAAGGATATTGCTTTCGGTCCTAAAAATATGGGCCTGTCAGAAGAAGAAATTGACTCCCGTGTAAAAATGGCGGCACAGTTCTGTGGTATCACAGACGAAATGCTGGCAGGTTCCCCATTTGACCTGTCCGGCGGTCAGAAAAGAAGAATCGCCATTGCAGGCATTATTGCAATGATGCCAAAGGTTCTGGTACTGGACGAACCTTGTGCAGGTCTTGACCCTGAAGGCCGTGAACTTATTCTGTCACAGGTTAAAAACTATCAGCTTACCACAGGCAGCACAGTTATCCTTGTTTCCCACTCAATGGAAGACATTGCAAACTATGCTGACAAAGTTCTGGTTATGGAACAGGGCAAGGTTTACAAATACGACAACACTGAAAATGTTTTCCGGGATGCAGAAAACCTGGCCCGTATGGGTCTGGGCATACCGGATATAACAAAAGTGTTCCTTAAACTGAAGGAAATGGGTGTGGATATCGGCACAGATGTTTACACTATCCCATATGCTGTAAAACAGCTTATAAAGTACAAACAGGCAAAGGAGGCGGCAAAGAATGCTTAAAGACATTACTATAGGTCAGCATTTTCCGGGCACCAGCCCTGTGCACAACCTTGACTCACGTCTGAAAATAGTTCTCACAGTACTGTTTGTTGTGGTGCTGTTTATGAGCACAAACTTTGTCAGCCTTGGTCTGGCAGCAGCACTTACTCTGTTGCTGTACAAAATCAGCGGTATTCCGCTGAAAATGCTGCAGAAAAGTATAAAACCGATGCTGCCGCTGATTTTCTTCACAGTGGCACTGAACCTGTTCTTTATCACAGGTCCGGGCAAACCGCTGATTTCCCTTGGATTTATCAGAATCTATAAAGAAGCAGTTCTGTTCTGTATTGTTATGGTGTGCAGAATCGTGTTCCTTATCTGCGGCACATCACTTCTGACATATACCACCAGCCCTATTATGCTTACAGACGGTCTGGAATCACTGATGAAACCGCTGAACAAACTCCATTTCCCTGTACACGAAATGGCAATGATGATGACAATTGCCCTGCGTTTCATCCCAACACTGATTGAAGAAACAGACAAGATTATGAACGCACAGAAGTCCCGTGGTGCTATGCTGGACTCCGGCAGTTTCGGCGAAAAAATCAAAGCTCTGATACCTATCCTTATCCCGCTGTTTATTTCAGCCCTGCGCCGTGCAGAAGAACTGGCCACAGCAATGGAATGCCGCTGTTACCACGGCGGTGAAGGCCGTACAAGACTGAAACAGCTGAAAATGACAGGCACAGACATCACACATACACTTGTTGTTGTGGCTGCCTTTGCTGTGATACTGGCTATGAAAATGTTTTTTCCGCGGGTGATTTAAAGTGACTATACTGGTAAAAATTGCCTATGACGGCACTGCTTATCACGGTTTTCAGATACAGGACGATGTAACCACCGTTTTTGGTGTTTTTCAGGATGCACTGCTGAAAATCCTGGGTCACAGCACTGATATCAAAGGCTGTTCCCGCACAGACAGCGGTGTACATGCTGCCTGCTACTATCTCAGCTTTGAAACTGAAAAACAGCTGAATATCCCGCGCCTTCCCCTGGCACTGAATGCCAACCTGCCGCAGGATATCCGCGTGCTGGAAGCCAGACAGGTAAATGACGGCTTCCACGCCCGTTATGACTGCAAAGGGAAAGAATATACATACTATATTCTGAACAGTCACATAGACAGCCCTTTCAGCAACAAATATTATTATAGGGTGCCATCTGTTCTTGATGCTGATAAAATGAATCAGGCAGCACAGTATTATGTGGGCACCCACGATTTCCGCTCATTTATGGCGGCGAAATCAAAAATTACAGACTGCACCCGTACAGTTTATTCTGCAAAGGTGGAACGCAAAGGGGATATGATCACCTTTACAGTTTCTGCAGACGGATATTTGTACAATATGGTGCGCATTATGGTAGGCACACTGGTAAATGTGGGCAAAGGCATATGGCAGCCGGACTATGTGGCTGACATTATAAAAGCGGAAAACCGCGATATGGCCGGCCCTACAGCACCGCCACAGGGGCTTTTCCTTACGGATGTCTACTATGATTTATAATAAAACCGCTGATGTCATGCTGAACGGAGCCAAGCCGGGTGAAGCATGGCATCAACACCCGGCCAGAGTGGTGTGAACCAATAAAAAACTTATAGGTGACGATTTTTATGAGCGAAAAAAGAATCAGCCGCAAAGAGCTGACAAAACGAAACCTAAAACAGAATAAAAAGCGTAAAAATCTGCGCACCCTTATGATTGTTGTGGTTACAGCTGTACTGCTGTATATAACAGGTGTTTATGGCGCCTCCCTTGCATATTTCGGAGATTTTATCTCCAGCGGTATGACAATATTCCAGATTGGCGGCGGGTTCCCTGTAGAGGATGATTTTTCCTCTGTACTGCAGGCAGACGGAATGGGCACCGGTCTGGCTGTGCTTTCCCCAGACAGCTTTACGGTTTATTCCCCTACAGGCAGGAATGTGTTCAGCTACAGCCACACAATGCAGACTCCGGTAATGGACACTGCATCCAACAGGGCTGTTATCTATGACCTTAACCGGACGTCCCTCAAGGTGGCCAACGGTCACAACATCCTGTTCCAGCAGGAGATGGAAAACAGCATTATCCACGCAGAAATATCAGATTCCAACCGCGTTGCAATCACCACCCGTTCAGCCAGCTATAACGGGGAAGTCACTGTTTTCAATTACAATATGAAACAGCGCTTTGTGTGGTACTGTGCCACAGGCTTTCCTATTTACTCCACCCTGTCAGACAGCGGCAAAATGCTGGCAGTAAATACAGTACAGACTGCAGAGGGCATTCTGAAAAATGACATTTATGTAATCAATGCTGCAGACGGCCGGGAACTTTTTACAATTTCCAGCCGGTCCTATCCACTGCAGATGGAATTTATATCAGACAGTCAGCTGCTTATAGCATACACAAACCGCCTTGTACTGTGGGATGTAAAAAACAACACACAGCTGGCTTCATATGAGTTTGGTTCTGATATGCTGCAGGCTCTTACTGTGGATGGTCGGTATATATGCGCCGCATATGGCAGCAGCAGCCGGCAGACAGCCAATATTGTGCTGTTCACAAAAGATATGCAGGAAAAATTCACCACCACAGTTCCTGAAAAAATCAAGGATATTTCCATTTCGTCCTCCCGTGTTTACGCACTGGGCAGCGAAAGTTTATTTGAATATGACTATTCTGCCACTTTGCTGAATACAGCTGATACAGGGGCACTTTCAAAAGACCTTGTAGATTACAGTGGCACATTACTGATTACATCCACCTCAATTTCAAAGGTGGAAAAAACAAAAAGCAGGTGATAATCAATTGGATAACCCATCAACAATAATTGATATTGTTCTTATAGCAGTTCTGCTTTTCAGCGCCTTCCGCGCATATGCTGACGGTTTTTTTACGGCTGTAATACGCCTTATCGGCAGTCTGGGCAGCCTTTTTGCCGGCTGGTATGTTGCTTCCAATTACTCCCAGCCGATTTTTGACAATCTGCTGAGAAACAGCCTGATAACCCGTTCCTATAACTATCTGGAGCAGACTGCACAGAATATAGATATTGAAACAGCACTTTCACAGGTTATCGGCAAATGGCCGCAGGAATTTGTCACATCCGTGCTGGAAAAAACACAGGACAGCCTGTCCGCACTGCTGACCCCTTCAATGGATTCAGCTGTTTACCTTGTAGACAGTTTTATTGCACCTATTGTGGTGGCCTGTATCAGCGTGGTGCTGTTTATACTCTGTTTTGTTGCAATAAGAGTTGTCTGCGGCTTTCTGGCAAAACTTTTCAAAGGTATGAACAAAGTCCCTGTACTGGGCTTTGCCAACAGAATGGCAGGTTTTGTGGCCGGAATTGCAATTGGCGGCGTAAATATCATATTATTATCATTTTTATTAAGTATAATAGTGATTATAACAGGGGATGGCCTGTCCTGGCTGAACAGCCGGGTGATTGCCGGCAGCAAGATACTGGCAATTACAGGTATAATAAACCCCTTTTTACCATAATTAATAGAGGAGAAGATTTAAATGCTGTGTGAAAGATGCAAAAAGCGTCCCGCAATGATATATATTCAGTCCAATGAACCGGGCCAGACAAAAAGCAAGGGCTACTGTCTGACCTGTGCAAAGGAACTGGGCATCAAGCCTGTTGACGATATGATGAAGCAGATGGGCATTGATGATGAGGCTCTGCGCGCAATGGAAGAACAGATGGACAGTTTTATGCAGGACAATATGGGGGAAGACGGTTCTTTCGACTTTGGCAAAATGTTCGGCGGCATGGGTATGCCGGGCGGCGAATTTGACGAAGAAGATTTTGAACAGGGCGGCTCCCCAACCATAAATTTCTCAAACGACGATTCACAGAACGATAAAAAAGGCAAAAAGAAAAAGGATAAACGCAAATTCCTTGAACAGTACTGCGAAAATCTTACACGCAAGGCAGGGGAAGGCAAGATAGACAATATCATCGGCCGCGACAATGAAATCTACAGAACTATCCAGATTCTCTGCCGCCGCCAGAAAAACAACCCTTGCCTTATCGGTGAAGCAGGTGTAGGTAAAACAGCCATTGCTGAAGGCATTGCACTTAAAATCAGCCGTGGTGAAGTACCGCAGAAACTGAAAAACAAAGAAATTTATCTTGTAAATATGACAAACCTTGTGGCTGGCACACAGTTCCGCGGCCAGTTTGAAGCAAGGGTAAAAAGCCTTATAAGTGAAGTGAAGGAAAGCGGCAATATCATCCTGTTTATTGACGAAATCCACACTATCACAGGCGCCGGCGATTCTGAAGGCGCAATGAACGCAGGCAATATTCTCAAACCTGCCCTTTCCCGTGGCGAAATTCAGGTTATAGGTGCCACAACATTTACAGAATACCGCAAATTCATCGAAAAAGATGCTGCTCTGGAACGCCGTTTCCAGCCTGTAAAGGTGGAAGAGCCTTCAATCAGTGATACAATCGACATCATCACAGGTGTAAAGCAGTATTACGAAGCATACCATAATGTACAGGTTCCACAGAATATTGTTGACCTGACTGTGCGTATGAGTGAAAAATATATCACAGACCGCTTCCTGCCGGACAAAGCAATCGACCTGCTGGACGAAGCCTGTGCTTGCTGCAGCCTGCGCCATACAGAAATCAGCGACTGGCTGTCCAAAAAAGAAGAACTGGACACACTTAATGCCACACTCGACTCACTGCAGGCAGAAACTTCCCCGGACTATGAAAAGATTGCCCACGTAAGAGCAAAACTGTTCGGTGTAGAGGAAGAAGAAAAGAAACTGCACGATGCTGTTAAGGATATTACAGTTGAAATAGACGATATAGCCAAAGTTATCCAGCTGTGGACAGGTATCAGTGCGGTAAAGGTTAAAGAAAGCGAATTCAACAAGGTTGCAAACCTTGAAGCCAAGCTGAAAGAAAAAATCAAAGGTCAGGACGAAGCAGTTTCCCTTGTTGCAAAAGCCATCAAGCGCAACCGTGCAGGTATTTCCGGCCGCAACAGACCGGCCAGCTTCCTGTTTGTAGGTCCTACAGGTGTTGGTAAAACAGAACTGGTAAAACAGCTTGCCAGCGAACTGTTTGACACAGTAGACCCGCTTATCCGTTTTGATATGTCCGAATTTATGGAAAAACACGCGGTTTCCCGTCTGGTTGGCTCACCTCCGGGTTATGTTGGCTATGACGAAGCAGGTCAGCTGACAGAAAAAGTGCGCAGAAAACCATATTCTGTGGTGCTGTTTGACGAAATTGAAAAAGCTCATCCGGATGTTATGAACATCCTGCTGCAGATTCTGGATGAAGGCAAAATCAACGATGCACAGGGCAGAACAGTAAACTTTGAAAATACTGTTATCGCAATGACATCCAATGCCGGCAGCGGTGATAAAGTAGGCCAGACAGGTTTTGGCGGCACAGTGGCAGATATGTCCCGTGAAAAGACAATGAGAGCGCTGAACAGCTTTCTGCGTCCGGAATTCCTTGCCCGTGTGGACGAAATTGTTGTATTTGACCCGCTGAACGAAGAAACTCTCAAGGATATTGCACAGCTGATGCTGACAGAATATGTAAAACCAATGCAGCAGAAAGGTATTCAGCTGACCTGGGACGCAGATGTGCTGGCACTTATTGTGAAAAAGGCACAGGGCGGCAAATTCGGCGCCCGTGATATCCGCCGTGTTATCAGAAAAGAAGTGGAAGACCGTATTGCAGAAGTGATAGTGGAACAGATAAATCTTACAGCTGTACAAATCTACTGTGACGGTGAAAATATTGCCGTAAACTGGCAGTAATACAAAATTCTGTTGACAAATAATATAAAAAAGTATATAATAATTTCTGCTACTTAAGTGTGGCAGAAATATGCAGGTGTAGTTTAGTGGTAGAACTCC
>JAFULT010000012.1 GCA_017483145.1 Oscillospiraceae bacterium
AACAGTATACTAGAACAGTTAAAATGTTTGAACTCTCTATGGAAGAAAGAGAACTGTATTCTGTACAGGAGGTAACAGACCTTACAGCAAACCCTGTTATATCTCCGATAGTGGAAAATCTTGTATTCATCAGCGATGATAAAAGCTTGTGCGGCACTGTATCTTCAGCAACAGGTATTGCGCTTGTTGATGCAGCGGGCGAAGTTCACACTATGGACGGTACATACAATATTCGTGTTGCACATCCTTACGATATGTACAAGGCAGGCAACTGGACAGCCTGGCAGCAGTATTTCTTTGAAAAACAGAAAAGAGACGGTTCAAAACAGCCGTTCCGTCAGGTATTCAGGGAACTGTATGTAAAACTGGATGAAGAACTGGATAAGAATTATTCCAGTCTCTTTGCAGGACATCAGATTCAGCCTACAAAAACAGTTGCCACACTTAAATCACGCCGCTGGATTGCCGACCACGAATCGGGATTGGAAAAGGTGTTCTACAAAGACAATATTGCCGTTACAATGTATGCTCTGGCAGACTGGTTCTCACCGTCAGATATTGAGCCGCCTACACTGGAATATGTGGCATTTGCCGACAGAAAAACCTTTAAGTTTATACCTGTGGGGCAGGTGCCGGATATTGTATACAGCGAAGCAATGCGAGATGTGGACCTTGCAGTAAGCGTTGCACATGCAGGCAGTGTAGACCCCGGGGCAAGCCACTCCACAGTGGAAATGCGCAAGGTAATCGTGCAGTGCAATACAGAACTGTTTGGCTTAAAGAATGTCACAGTGGAAGGAACACACGCATTTATCAAAGGCTCCCTTGGAGAGTATACAGTCCATCTGGGCAGCGGTGTAGTGCATATGCGAGGTGTGCATCAGCTTAATGTGTTGCCGGTTCACTCACAGCACAGGGGAAAAATATTCCTCCCATTCCTGGATGAAGACCCGAAAACAGCAGAAATAATATCCAAAATCATCCTTTTTGCTGATGATAAAAAGATAAAAGACCCATATATTCTGGACCAGATGAGATAATAGAAACTAAATAAAATCAGAAAAAGCAACTCTGTCCTGAGTTGCTTTTTTCTTCTTTATTTGAGCCAATCAGTATAATATTTTTAAATATTTTGTTACCCGGCTGTATCATATTTGCGGGATATAAATACATATATGATTATATAATTTCAACACATATAAATATATGAAAAAGTCAAAGCAAAATATATGAAATACTATTGACAAATGCACCTTAAAGGAATATAATTGCTATCGCCTTGAACTGAATATGTACAGCTTTTACTTTATATAGCAAATCCGTGTACGTGGAACTGATGTTTCGCTATACGGTTTTTTTGTGTTTTAAAAGAGAATTTGCACAAATATCAAATATAAAAACGCTGATTTCAACTGAACTAAAAGGTCAGTACAAGGGATAAAATACATAAACAGGAGAAACAATATGTACATTTTGTTGTTTTTACTCTGGATAGTTCTCAATGCCAGAATTACTGCAGAAATAGTAGCCTTTGGGCTGGTTATTTCCGGTGCAATATATTGGTTTATGTGCAGATATCTGGAGTACAGTCCAAAAAACGATATTATTTTTCTTAAAAATCTTCCGCGTGCCGTTGTTTATCTGGCAGTGCTGTTTGTAGAAATTATAAAGAGCAGTCTGATAGCAATGAAATTTGTTTACAGTAAAAAAATGGATATACAGCCGCAGATTGTATTTTTTGATGTGCCTTTAAAGAGTGAGTTTCTGCGCACAATCCTGGCAAACTCCATAACAATCACACCGGGCACTATTACTGTAAATGTAGATGATAATCACTTCTGTGTGCATGCACTTGATTACAGTATTGCACAGGGAATAGAGAATTCTGTATTTCTGAAACTTCTTATGGAAATGGAGGCAAGCTTTGATGACTGATACATTGTACAGTGGTATGTTTACTGTGGCCATGTGTGTTCTGGCCGTTATAGCTTTTGCCTATCTTGTCAGAGCGGTTATAGGCCCTAAGTTTTCTGACAGAATTCTTGCTATAAACAGTATTCAGACTATTATTATACTTATTATATGTATTCTCTCTGTTTTTCAGGGGGAAAACTATATCGTGGATATTGCGCTGATATATGCTATGCTGGGCTTTGTAACAGTTGTTATAGTTTGCAAAGCTTACCTGCGCAGCCACCACAAAGACAGGGCAAATGACCTGGAAAACATCAAACAGGAGGTAAGAAAATGATAAGATTTATAATAAGCGCAGTATTTATGCTGCTGGGTATTTTTGTTATCTTTTCTGCCATGGTGGGCAACTTCCGTTTTGGCTATGTGCTGAACAGAATGCAGGTTGGTGCTACAGCTGATACATTGGGGGCATTTTTTATCATTTCTTCCCTTGTAATAGCCAGTGGTTTCAATGCCACCAGTATAAAACTGGTTATGATGATTGCATTCCTTTGGTTTGCCAACCCTGTTTCATCACATTTTCTGGCAAGAACAGAAATCATTTCAAATGAAAAAATCACACAGGAATGCGAGGTAGTAAATCATGATAGTATTTGAGTCTCTGCTTATCACTTTTATGATTATCTGTGCAATCTCTGTGTCCTGCACCAGAAACCTGCTGTCCAGCGTAATAATTTTTATGTCTTACAGCCTGATTGCCAGTGTGGTGTGGCTGTTGCTGCGCTCACCTGACCTGGCTATTACAGAAGCTGCTGTAGGTGCCGGCGTTACCAGCACACTGTTTTTCATTACACTGAAAAATGTTGGCAAGCTTCACGAAGAAGGAGAGGAGGACGATGAGTATGCAGAATAATACATTTTTCAGAAAACTGACAAAATTTGTAGACGGCGACTTTGTGATTACAACAAAAAGAAAACACAAAGCAGAAAGACGACCTTCCACACATCACGAACCTTCTTTCAAGGAAAGGCTGACAGTATGGCACGATACCAAGGCGCCTGCATTTTTTAAGGCAGCATATACTGTATCCAGTGTGGTTGTATGTCTTATACTTATCGGTATATTGCTTATAACTGTTTCCTTCCTGCCTGTTTACGGCAACCCTGACAACCCTGCCCACAATGAGGTAAGTGAAAGATATATTGAAAAAGGGCTGGAGGAAACAGGCTCTGTGAATATTGTTTCCGGTATGATTCTGGACTACCGTGCATTTGACACTCTTGGGGAAAGTCACGTGCTGTTTACTGCCAGTGCGGCAGTTATGCTGCTGATGAAAAAGGAAAAAAGGGGTAAAGAAAAGACAGACAAATTCTCCCCTAAACGTGACCCTATTGTAAAAAACGTGGCACGTTTTATAATCCCTTTCCTTATGGTGTTTGGTGTGTATCTTATGCTCAACGGCCACCTGTCACCGGGCGGTGGCTTCTCTGCAGGTGCAGTTATGGGGGCCAGCCTGATACTGTATTCATCCGCATTCGGTTATAAAAAAATCAGCAAGGTTATCACAGAAAAATTTGTAAAGACTGTGACTTTCTGTTCACTTATATTCTACGCCGGTATCAAAGGCTATTCCTTCTTCACCGGTGCAAATCATATTCCTACAGGTATTCCTCTGGGCACACCGGGTGCGATTCTTTCCTCCGGTCTTATACTGCCACTGAATATTGCAGTAGGTCTTGTTGTTACATGTACAATGTACAGCTTTTATTCTTTGTTCAGTAAGGGGGAAATATAGTATGGGTCCTAATTTATTGAGCAACTATTTTGAAACAGCGGCCATGATTCTGTTCGGTATCGGCTTTACCACACTGTTTTTGCAGAAAAACCTTATCAAAAAGGTAATAGGGCTGAACATCATGGACTCTGCTGTATATCTTTTCCTTGCATCCAAAGGCTATATTGAAGGCCGCCTTGCACCTATTGTTGTAAACGGCGTCACAGATATGGAAGCATATATCAACCCTATTCCGGCCGGTCTTGTGCTGACAGGCATTGTTGTAGGCGTATCCGTAACAGCTGTGTCACTTTCCCTTATACAGAAACTGTACAAGGAATATCACACTCTGGATATGGATGAGATTATGGAAATTGTAAGAAAGGAGAGTGATCACTGATGCCGTTTGTAGCGAACTTTCCTTTATTCTGTATAGTTATCACACTGGCAGGCAGTGTAACCTCCAGTGTTCTCAACGGCAAAAATGCTTTCCGCCTCAATATTGCCATTCTTACATTATGTCTTGTAATGAATTTCAGTCTGCTTGTTTATCTGGTGACAAATCCACAGCAGATTACATATATGATGGGGCATTTTCCTGCACCTTGGGGTAATGAAACCCGCTTTGGTCCGCTGGAAGCACTTATGGCAACGGTTTTCTGTTTTGTAATGCTGGTATCGCTTATAGCCGGCAAATCAGACATTTTTGAAGACGTAAAACCGGGCAGTATCAACATTTTTTATGTTATGATAAATCTGCTTATGTCTTCACTGCTGGCACTGGTTTACACAAACGACCTGTTCACATCCTATGTTTTTGTTGAAATCAACACTCTTTCAGCCTGTGCAGTTGTAATGGCAAAAGAAAACGGAAAAACCATCAGTGCCACAATCAGATATCTTATTATGAGCCTGCTGGGTTCCGGTCTTTTCCTGCTGTCACTTACACTTATCTATGACCTTACAGGTCATCTCCTGATGGTAAATATTCAGCAGAGTCTGGCTGTGCTTATGGCAGATGGCTCTTACAGACTGCCTGTGACAATCATCATTGGTCTTATGAGTGTGGGTATGGCTATGAAAAGCGCTCTTTTCCCATTCCACACATGGCTGTCACACGCGCACGGCAGTGCCACAACAGCTTCCAGTGCCATACTTTCCGGTCTGGTACTGAAAGGCTATATTATACTGCTGATAAAAATTTATTACCGTGTGCTTGGTATTGAAATCGCTTCACAGATGAAAGTACTTAACATCCTGTTTGTTTTTGGTCTGCTGGGTATGATTATCGGTTCTGTGGATGCCATTTCAGAACGACATATCAAACGTATGATTGCTTTTTCCTCTGTTTCACAGATGGGATATATCTATGTAGGTATCAGCCTGGGCACACCGGCAGGTTTTCTTGCCGCACTGTTCCACATAATTGTTCACGCTGTGACTAAACCAATGCTGTTCTCTGCAGCAGGCGGTCTGGCAGCAGCCAGCGGTCACAGATATCATCTGGATGAACTGCGTGGTTCTGCCTACAAAAATCCTGCAGCAGGTGTGGCGTTCGTAATAGGCAGCCTTTCAATGATAGGCATTCCTTTTTTTGCAGGTTTTGGCGCAAAATACTATCTGTCTATGGCTGCAATGACAAACAGCAGCAAAATGTGGTTTGTCCTGCTGGCACTGGCAATCAGTACTGTACTTAACGCTTCCTATTACATCAGGGCAATAAGATGTATCTATTCAAAAGGAACAGAATCCCCAGCACATCACAGAATATCCCGCTCCTATAATCTTGGTATGGGTGTATTTATTGCAGCAAATGTGGCACTTGGTCTGTTCTATCAGAAAATTGTAGACATCATTGCTCTGGGACTTAACTTCTTATAAGAAAGGACGGGATAAATTATGATTTCATTGTTACCGGTATTTTTTCCTGTCCTGACAGGTCTTTATATGCTGAAAGCACAGATTAAAGACCGCAAGGGCAGAGAGAAATATGTATTTTACACTCTGCTTGCTACACTGGTTTTCACCTGTGTGACAAATTTTGCTTTTTATGATACACAGCTGACATTTGCCCGCTTTGCAGCAGGTATTGAAATCAGTTTCCACATTGACAGCGTTGCTGTACTGTTCAGTACAATATTCAGCGCGGTATGGTGCCTGGTAGCTGTGTTCAGTATGGAATATATGAAGCACGAAGGGGAAGAAAACCGCTTTTTTGCTTACTTTATCGCCAGCCTTGGCGGTCTTATCGGCGTGGCTTATGCTGATAACCTTGCCACACTTTATCTGTTCTTTGAAATGATGAGCCTTCTGTCCTATGTGCTGGTGGTTCATTCCAGAACAAACGAAAGCCTGCTGGCTGGCAGAAAATATATTTATTATTCACTGTTTGGTGCTTCACTGGGCCTGATAGGTATTTTTTATTTCTATTCTGCAGGCTGGAATACAGCCTTTACAGCAGGCGGTGTTGTGCCGGCAGGTACAGACAGCACAGCCCTGTCAGTGATGACTGTTCTGGCTGTAATCGGCTTTGGTTGTAAGTGCGGTATGTTCCCATTGCATGCTTGGTTGCCAACAGCTCACCCACAGGCGCCGGCACCTGCCTCCAGTGTGCTTTCAGGCCTTATCACAAAGGCCGGTGTAATCGCAATTATCAGAATTGTGTACTTCACAGTGGGTGCAGACAATCTGCGCGGTACAGCGGCACAGACAGTACTTCTGCTGCTGTCTGTTGTTACAATCTTTATGGGCTCTATGCTGGCCTATAAAGAAAAACTGTTGAAAAAGCGCCTTGCATACTCAACAGTCAGCCAGGTGTCCTATGTGATTTTCGGCCTTATGCTTCTGAACGAAGCAGGCGTTACAGGTGCACTGCTGCAGGTGGTTTTCCACGCACTTGCAAAAAATGTACTGTTCCTTACAGCCGGTGCATTTATCTATAAAACAGGCAAAACAATGGTAGCTGATCTGTACGCAATGGGCAAATCCATGCCAAAAACCTTTATCTGCTTTACAGTTGCAGGTCTGTCACTGGTTGGCGTACCTATGACAGCAGGCTTTGTAAGCAAATGGTATCTGGCACTGGGTGCACTTCAGACCGGCAGTGGAGTTATTGGCTTTGTTGGTATCAGTGTTATTATGGTCAGCGCATTGCTGACAGCAGGCTATCTGGTATCAGTTACAGCAAAGGTATTCTTTGCAAAACGCAGTGACGAAGTACAGCAGACATTTGAACCAAACAGTTATATGCTGGTACCTCTGGCTGTACTTACTGCTTTTATAATTATTTTTGGTGTATTCCCTGCACCTGTAATCAGCTTTGTGTCACAGATTGCACAGAGCATAATGTAAAAAAGGAGGCAGATTATGAATTATCTTATTATTCTTCCCATAATTGCAGCCTTTTTACTGGGGGCTGGGGTAAGATTTCAGAAATTTGAAACAACAGAAAAACTGAACAGATATGCTGTAATAGCTACACTGCTGGTTTCAGCCTGTGCGGCTGTGGTACTGGTTTCTATGGCCGGTGAAAGCGCAGTGCTGTTCCGTTTCAATGAGGCGCTGATAATCAGCTTTAAAGTAGACGGTCTTGGCACAGTGTTTGCCGCTATGGTCAGCTTCCTGTGGCCACTGGCTGTTATCTATGCCACAGAGTATATGAAACACGAAGGCAATCAGAAAAAGTTTTTCACTTTTTATATAATGACTTTTGGCGTTACTCTCGGCATAGCTTTTTCCGCCAATATGCTTACACTTTATCTTTGTTATGAAGTGCTTACTTTCATTACACTGCCGCTGGTTATGCATACCATTGATGAAAAAACCATATATGCCGGCAGAAAATATATGATTTACTCTGTAAGCGGCGCCAGCCTTGCCTTTGTGGGTATGATGGTTATTCTCTCACGCACAGGCAGCCTGGAATTTGTTTACGGCGGTCTTATGACCGGCACAGCAGATACAACTGTGCTGGTGGCATATCTGATGACATTTGTCGGATTTGGTGTAAAAGCAGCCATTTTCCCTTTGCACGGCTGGCTGCCGGGTGCTTCCGTTGCACCTACCACAGTTACAGCGCTGCTGCACGCGGTAGCAGTTGTAAAAGCAGGTGTTTTTGCAATTATGCGCTCCACATATTATCTTTTCGGTGCAGAGTATCTTTACGGCACATGGGCACAGACAGCTGTTATGACCATTGCCATAATCACAATCTGTTTCGGTTCATGGATGGCACTGCGTTCCAAACACTTCAAACGTCGTCTGGCTTATTCCACGGTCAGCCAGCTGTCATATATTCTGCTGGGTGTGGCAATTATGACACCTTCAGGTTTTACAGGTGCACTGTCCCATATGGTGTTCCATGCACTTATGAAAATTGTGCTGTTCTATACAGCCGGTTCTGTATTGTATATGAACCACAAGGAATATATCCGCGATATTGAAGGCTACGGCGCAAAAATGCCAAAAACCTTTATGTGCTTTACAATATCATCCCTGGCACTTATAGGTGTGCCGCCGCTTTCCGGCTTTTTCTCAAAATTCTCAATAGCTACTGCTGCAGCTTCTATGGGCACAGCTATCGGTTTTGCAGGCATCTGTGCTCTGATGTTCTCTGCGCTGTTTACTGCTATGTATCTTCTGCAGATTGTTGTGCTGGCTTATCTGCCACACAAGGATTTTGACACAGTTTCTGTTGCAAAAGTAAAAGAAGCACCAAAAGCAATGACTGCACCTGTTATTGCAATTACTGTCACAATGGTGGTGCTGTCATTACTGTCATCACCGCTGTTTACACTGTTTGAAACAGTTGCAAAAGGAGGTTATTGATATATGTTGAATTTATTATTGCCTCTTATGGTATTTGCCCCGGTTGTTGCCGGTATTGTACCTGTATTTGTAAAAAATCTGAAAAAAATCAATTATACAATAGTTGCACTGTGTGTTGCAGAACTGGCAGCATGCCTGTATCTGTTTGCAGATGCACACCATTATGAAGGTATTGTTGTCACTGTCAGCTGGTTTGCAGGGCTGGGTGTGAATTTTGAAATCAACGGTCTTGGCATCCTGCAGGCCCTTGCCGCCAGCATCATATGGGTGGGCTCATCGGTATTCTCTGATGAATACTTTGACCACGACCAGACATATCTGCACCGCTACTACAGCTTTTTCTGCATAACCTTTGGTGCAACCCTGGGCATCTTCCTTGCATATGACCTGTTTACAGTGTTTGTATTCTTTGAAATTATGTCCTTTGCCAGCTATGTTCTGGTTGCACACAATCAGGATGATGATTCAGTTGCCGCAGGCAACAGTTATCTTACTGTTGCAGTGCTGGGCGGTCTCGTAGTATTGATGGGTATATTTATTCTCAATGCAATGACAGGTACACTGGTTATCAGCGGGCTGAAAGATGCCTGTGCACCTTTTGCAGGTGACCCGATGCTGTATGCAGCAGGCTTTATGATTTTCTTTGGTTTTGCCGCAAAAGCCGGTATGTTCCCACTGCATGGCTGGCTGCCAAAAGCACATCCTGCCGCACCTGCACCTGCTTCTGCAGCACTGTCAGGTATACTTATCAAAGCCGGTGTATACGGTGTGATTGTTGTTACACTTAAAATCCTGTCCGGCAGTTATAGCTGGGCCTGTCTTATGCTGGCATTGGGTGTTCTTACAATGTTTGTGGGTGCAGTTTTTGCCCTGATGTCAATTAATCTGAAAGAAACTCTGGCATATTCATCCATGTCACAGATTGGTTTTATTGTTATAGGTGTGGCAATGACCTCTATCCTGGGTGAACACGGTGCAATTGCCGCCTATGGCACAGTACTGCATATGTTCAACCACACCCTTATCAAACTGGTGCTGTTCACATCCGCCGGTATTGTTTATGCCAATACCAACAGCCTTGACCTTAATGCTGTACAGGGTTTCGGCAAGGATAAACCACTGCTGAAAGGCTGTTTTGCAGTGGCCGCAATGGGTATTATGGGTATACCGGGTTTCAACGGTTATATCAGCAAAACTCTTCTGCACGAAGGCATAGTGGAATATATCCATATGCATCCGGCAGGCGTTGATGTGTTCAGAATGGTGGAAGCAATCTTCCTTATCAGCGGTGGCTTTACAGTGGCATATATGACAAAACTGTTTATCTGCCTGTTTGTAAAAGCTCCTGCCCATAAACATCATACATCTGCCCACGGCTATGCCACAGGCAAAACAATGGCAGTGCTGACTGTTGTATGCTGTGTGATACTGGCTTTTGGTCTTATGCCGCACGCAACTATGGACAGAATTGCACAGACCACAGTTCACTTTATGGGCGTACATGCACCTGAACACAGTGTGGACTATTTTGCTTTTGTAAATCTGAAGGGTGCTCTTGTTTCCATTTCAATCGGTGCAGTTCTCTATGTAGGACTGGTGAGAAACTTTCTTATCAGAAATGATAAAGGCTATGTTAACCCTTACAACAAAAAATACAGTATCGAAAATCTGATTTTCAGACCAGTGCTGTTTACTGTACTGCCTTTTATCGGTGCTTTCTTCTCCAGAATACTGGATGTTTCTATGGATGCTGCAGTTTTTGTTATAAACAGACTTTTCTGCAAATCTGTGGAAGTGCCGGATACCTTCCTGTACGGCCGTCCGGAAACAGAAGCAGATATTGCCCGCAGAAATTCCCAGGTTCATATCACCCGTTCACTGGCATACAGCCTTATGCTGTTTGGCATAGGTCTGGTGGTTACACTTATTTATCTGCTTGTAGCTGAATTCAGAATATAATTTATAAGAGAAACAAAAAACACCTGCGTACGAAAGTATGCAGGTGCTTTGACTATACAGATATTGGCTGCATTTATAATTGCAATATATAAAGGTACAATACAGGCAATAATACAGTTATCTGATTTATAATAATGCTTTATTAATTATTTCTTAAGATTGTATCAATGTTGTTTACAGCTGTGAAGAATAAGAATAAAATGAGATAAAGTATTCTGGATCAGAGGTTATAATGAAATTTATACTGGAAATATTCAAACGCATCTTAAAAATAATTGCAGTTTATCTTATATATGGTTTTGTTATATCATTGATTGTTTCATTTTCCGGCGCTGCAAAAAATCTGCTTTTATTCCAGACAATGGGCGCTATGACACTGGCTGATTATATGATACTGCTGGCATATATGGAACTGTTATGGCTTCCGTTGCTGGTGGGAATGATATTGTCACCAAACAGCTATCTTGCTTTTCCTTTTTCCAGCTGGGTAGTGCCTGTAATAGTAATATCTTTCTTCTTTATAATGGTTTACACAGCAATAAAGGAATAATTATGAAAAAGCGATTTATAGAGCTGTCATCAAAATGGAAATACACCTGGCCTGCCTGGGTTGTGGTTACCATCGGTATCCTGGGCACATTTCCATTTGGACACACCCTGTATACATTGCTGTATTACAGCCCTGTAGTCATAGCTTCTGCTGTTTTGGCCACAGGGCGCTGGCAGGGGTGCCTTTTCGGTGTTTTCAACGGATTTATTCCTATGGCAGAATACCTGTATAACTGCCGGCTGATTGAATACAGGGGTATGGTTATATATCATAACCGGAACCCATGGCCTGTTACTGTTGCCTTTACAGTCTATTATATTTTTATGGGCTGGCTGTGCTACAAAGAGAACATAACAAATTGATATATCAGACAATGCCCACCCGTTTAACGGGAGGATTTTTATTTAAAAATAAACAAGCCCCGGATAGTGCACATCCCGGGGCATTGTTTATGGTTAATAGTCGCATCAAACTGTTTATATTTATATTATACCTGCATGCCGTTTTATAAACAATGGCAAATAATTGCTTATTATAAAACAATAATACATAATCGGTCAGATGCAAGCAATTTTCACATATAATCATTGTCGAATTCAGCAGAATAAAACCTTTATTTATTTCTGATAATAGTATATAATAAAAATATTAATATGGGTAACTATGCAAGAGGTGTATTATGGCTTACAACTGTGTTCTTCTGGATTTTGATGAAACACTGGTTTCCTTTAACCGGAGCGAAAAAATTGCTATAACAAAAGTATACAACAAGTACAATATTCCTGCTACAGAAGAAAATATCGCTTTCTATCACGCAGAAAACGAAAAACTGTGGAGAGATTTTGAAAAAGGCAAAATAAGAAAAAAAGATATAGAACGCAGCCGTTTCGCAAAGGTTGTTGACCATTTTGGCATTACAGGTGTCACAGGCGATCAGATGAACCGCGATTATGTAAATTATCTGAAAAACAGTGCTATCCTTCTGGACGGTGCAATGGAATTTCTGGAAGATATTGAAGACTATGCAACAATCGCCATTGTTACAAACGGCATAGATGCAGTTCAGCAGAACCGCCTCAAGCTCAGCCGTGTAATCGATTTTGCAGACGGTGTTTTTACCAGTGAAAAATCAGGTTACAATAAACCGGACAAACGCATTTTCCTGAATGCCCTTAAAACACTTGGCATCGAAAATACAAAGAAAGTTCTGGTGGTGGGGGATAACCTGCAGTCTGATATCAAAGGCGGTATAAACGCCGGCCTGGATACCTGCTGGGTAAACTTTGGCAATGTAGAAAACGCAACCAACATAAAACCTACCCATACAGTCCTTGACTTCACACAGCTTAAAATGATTATTCTTGGAGACAACTATGAAAATATTAAAAAATGAGTTTTATTTCCAATCTTCCAACGGAATCAATACAATCCGTGGTGTAAAAATATGTAAAGCTGAAGGCCCTTACGTTGCCGCATTGCAGATATCACACGGTATGGTTGAACATTATGACCGTTATATTGATTTTATGGAATATATGGCACAGGCCGGCTTTGTGGTTTATATGCATGACCACATCGGTCACAAGCACAGTGTGGATAATGATGACCAGCTGGGTTATTTTGGCCCGTCAAATGGCTATATTCACGTTATGAACGACCTGCTGACCACTGCAAAACTGGCTAAAAAAGAAAACCCTGACCTTAAACTGTTCCTTCTTGGCCACAGTATGGGTTCTTTCTTTGCCCGTGCTTTTGCTGCAAAACACAGTGACGCTATTGATGGCCTTATCATTTCCGGCACAGTAGGTCCCAACAAAGCGGCAGGCGCAGGTCTTGTTGCAGTAAAGACAATGGCGAAGCTGAAAGGCGAAACCCACCGCAGCGACAAAATCAACAATATGATGTTTGGAGCATATCTTGAAAAGATTGAAAATCCAAATACAAAAAGTGACTGGATTACCCGTGATACTGAAATCGTACAGCAGTATGTAAACGATAAATACTGCCAGTTTGTCTTCACTCTCAACGGTTTTGAAAATCTGCTGAAAATCATCTCCCTGTCAAATGACGATGCCACATTTGCAAACACTCCGGATGATATGCCTGTATATATTTTCTCCGGTTCAATGGACCCTGTAGGTGGCTACGGTATTGGTGTTATGCAGGTGTTTGACGGATATAAAAAAGCCGGATGCACAGATGTAACGGTTAAAATCTATGACGGCGGCCGTCACGAAATGCTGAATGAAATAAACCGCAGTGAAGTATACGATAACGTAAAAAACTGGCTTTTTTCAAAACTGGGGGAATAATTTATGGCAATGAAAGCAGATACAATTTATCATAACGGATATATTTACAACACACCATTCAAAAAGTTTTTCAAAGGTTATTTTTCAGTTAAAGGGGATAAAATTCTTCATGTGGGCATAGGCGATATCAGAAGTGATATCGAATATGACAATGCTGTGGACCTTGAGGGCAAATGGGTTATTCCCGGTCTCATAGACAGCCATATGCATGTGGAAAGCAGTATGCTGGCACCACGTCCTTTTGCAAAACTTATGGTGGAAAACGGCATTACCACAGTAGTCAGCGAACCGCACGAAATTGCCAATGTAACCGGTATGGATGGTGTGCTGGCAATGATAGATGCTTCAAAAGGTGCAGTTATGGATATTTTCTATGCCGTGCCAAGCAGTGTTCCGTCCACAAGTGCAGAGTTTGAAACTACCGGTGATGTAGTGGATATGCCACAGCTTATCGAGCTTATCAAGCATAAGGAAGTTGTATGTCTGGGTGAGGTTATGAACACCTACAAAATTCTTACAGACCCGGATGACAAACAGAACCAGTTTGTCAGATATCTTAAAGAAAACCGCCCTGATATGCCTCTGGAAGGCCACTGTCCGCGTATTGTTGGCAGTGACCTGAACCAGTATGTGTACACAGGTATCGGTTCTGACCACACAGAACACAATGTGGATGCATTTATGCAGCGCATATTCAACGGTATGCTGTTTCAGGTACAGGACAAAATGGCAAAACCAGAAATAGCACAGGCCATAAAAGAACATCAGCTGTATGAAAATGTGGCACTTGTTACAGATGACACCACACCGTCAAACCTTATCAATCACGGGCATCTGAATGCAGTTGTAATGGAAATGGTAAAATGCGGTCTTGACTTTGAAAAGGCTGTTTACTGTGCATCTGCCACACCTGCACGCAGAATGAGACTTTATGACCGCGGCCAGATTATGCCTGGTCTGCTGGCAGACTTTGCAATTCTTGATACACTGGAAGAAATCAAACCTGTACAGACATATAAAAATGGTGTATTGGTGTTTGACAAAACAGTTGGCAACACATTTGAAACAGAAAAAGCCTTCCCGGACAGTTTTTACAGAACAATGAAGCTGGAACACGTTACACCGGATGTTTTTGACATTGAAACACCTGTGGACAATGGGGAAATCAGCGTTAATGGTCTGGAAGTCCTGCCGGACTTTACACGCACACCTAAAGTGACAAAAACACTTACTGCCAAGGACGGCAAACTGCAGCTGGACGCTGAAACAGGCAAAATTGTCGTGCTGGAACGTCATGGCAAAAATGGAAATGTATTTGGCACAATTGCTACAGGTGCCTGCGTTGTCAACGGTGCAGTTGCCAGCAGCTATGCCCATGACCATCATAATCTGCTGGTTCTTGGCGGCAGCAATGAAGATATGGCATTGGCTGCCAACACTGTAATTGATAATTGCGGTGGATTGGCTGTTGTACAGAACGGCAAAGTTATTGCACAGGCTCAGCTGGAGGTATGTGGTCTTATGAGCGAAAGAGACCCATACGAAGTGGCAAAATCCATTGAAGATGTGGAAGCTGCAATGAGAGCTATCGGCTATGTTCATTACAATCCTGTAATGAGCCTTGCCACAACCTGCCTGCCTGTTTCTATGGACGTAAAGATTACAGACAAAGGTCTTGTCGATGTAATCAATGGTAAAATTATTCCAATTTTTAACGATTAATATGAAAGTACAAAAAACAATAGTAGAAAAATTCCTTGATCAGAAAAAAATACCTCATCAGAGCTATGAATACCCTTCAGACGGATTTTCAGACGGCGCAACTGTTGCAGGTTATATAAACAAACCGGTGGAACAGGTGTTCAAGACCCTTGTCACCACAGGCCCAAAAGGCATACACGTATTTGTTATACCTGTTGCACAGGAGCTTGATCTGAAAAAAGCCGCAAAGGCAAGCGGTCAGAAATATGTGGAAATGCTGCCGCAGAAAGACCTGCTGGCTACCACAGGCTATATCAAAGGCGGCTGCAGCCCTATCGGAATGAAAAAACTTTTCCCTACATTTATAGACAAATCACGGGAAAACTTTGATTCCATCATTTTCTCTGCCGGTAAAATCGGCAAACAGGTGCAGGTTGGGGTATCAGACCTTACTAAACTTACAAGGGCTGAACTGGAATTTATCTGCAAGGAGGAACCATGCTTATAACACTGGAAAATGTGGGCAAAAGCTGGGGTATAGATGTTATTCTGCAGAAAATCAATGCAGTTGTAAATGAAGGTGACCGTATCGGTATCATAGGAGAGAACGGTGCAGGCAAAACAACCCTGCTTAATCTCCTTATGGGCGTTCTTGAAAACGATGAAGGCGATATCATCTTTGATGACAATGCAACTGTGGGCTATCTGCGCCAGATGGATGGTCTGAATCTTGAAAATACAATTTATCAGGAAATGCAGACTGTCTATCAGCCTGTTTATGACGCCATACAGGAATGTGCAGAGATTGAAAAGCAGTTAGCCTTTACACCTGGTGACGCATCTCTTATAGACCGTCACCACAGTTTACAGAACTTAATATACTCAAAAGATGGTTATAATACCGACTTTTTGATCAAAAAAATGCTGGGTGGCATGGGTTTCAAAGAGGAAGAATACACAAAACATGTAAAAGTGCTTTCCGGTGGGGAAAGAACAAGACTCAACCTTGCCAAACTTCTGCTGGAAAACCCTGATATCCTTATCCTTGACGAACCTACAAACCATCTTGACTTTGACACCCTTGTATGGCTGGAAGATTATCTTATCAGCTACAAAGGTGCTATCATCGCAGTCAGCCACGACAGATTTTTCCTTGATAAAGTTGTAAAAAAAATCTGGGAAGTGGAAGACACCCTGCTGACAGAATACAAAGGCAATTATTCTGCCTTTGATGTGCAGAAACAGGAAAAATTAAAGGTGCAGCAGCGCCAGTATGAAGCAGATATGGAAAAGGCTGCCAAACTGCAGGATTATGTGGACCGCAACCTTGTGCGTGCATCCACCACAAAAATGGCACAGAGCCGCCGCAAGCAGTTGGAAAAAATGGAAATGACAGAAAAACCAAAGCCACTGCGTGTACCGTTAAAATTCACATTTGACTTTGATGTAAAGCCTTATGATGAAATTCTTACAATTGAAAATCTTACAGTTGCTGCTGGCAACAGAACACTTATACAGGATCTCAATGCGGTTATCCGCCGCGGTCAGCGCCTTATTATTGCAGGTGCCAACGGCAGCGGCAAGACCACACTTATAAACACCATCACAGGCAAAATCCGTCCTAAAGAAGGCAGAATCAGGCTGGGGCAGGGTGCAGTACCTGCTGTTTTTGACCAGCATATCACTGTTGGCAATTCCACTGTAATTGATACTATCTGGGCACTGCGCCCAAAATGGACACAGCTGGAAGTCCGCAGCTATCTGGCACGTTTCGGCTACAGGGGGGAAGATGTTTTCAAGGAATGCCACACTCTGTCCGGTGGCGAAAGAGCAAGACTGCGTTTCTGTGAAATGAGCCTTGACCGTGCCAATATTATGTTCCTTGACGAACCTACAAACCACCTTGATATCTATATGCGCCGGGCGGTCACAGAAGCTCTGTCAAAGTATGAAGGCACAATTCTTGTTGTAACTCACGACCGTTTTCTTATGCAGCAGCTGGATTGTCCGATTATGAATATTGAAGGCGGAAAAGGTGTATTTTACCGGAATTTTGAAGACTTTATGGCAAAACACAAGTCAGAAGGCTTCAATACAAAACAGCAACAGCCGAAGGTTGAAAAAACCGAAAAAACAAACAACTATTCTGCCAACCAGAAAGAAGCACGCCGCCAGGCAGCTGCAGACCGTCTGCGTATGAGAGAATGTGAGCGCGATATTGAGCGCCTGCAGGAAGAAATAGACGGCTACAACCGGGATATGCAGAACCCGGATATCACCACAGACCCTGCAAAAATGAACGAACTGTGGCAGAAGCTGGAGACAGCCAACACCCGGCTGGATGTCCTGTTTGAAGAATGGGCAATCCTTGGCGAAAAGCTGGAAAACAATTAAAACCAGAGAGGTATTATTATGGAATATAAATTCCTTTCATCAAAATACAGAAACAGCGCCATCAATGCTGAAACCAGCGGTGATGTGCCTGTGGAATACGATGATCTTATAAATCTGTCCATCGGAGACCCGGATATAAACACACCACAGCTGATTATCGACCGGGCTTTCAGAGATGCCTGTGCAGGTCATACAAAATACACAGCCTCCCGTGGCTATCCGGAACTGCGTGCTGCTATCTGCGATTTTTACAAAAACAGATACGGTATGGATGTAAAAGATGAAGAAGTTTTTGTTTCCACAGCCGGCAGTGTTGCAATGTACATTACAATGCAGGCTATCCTGGACGAAGGCGATGAAGTAATCATTATCGAACCATACTTTTTCCCATATCCTGACCAGGTTAAAATGGCAGGCGGCGTACCTGTGTTTGTAAAAACAAGTATGGAAAACAATTTCCAGATTGATTTTGACAATCTTGAAGCAGCAGTTACAGACAGAACAAAGGCGATTATCATCAACACACCAAACAATCCTACAGGTATCTGCTACACACGTGATACCCTGTCACAGCTGTCTGAATTTGCACACAGGCACGACCTTGTTGTGGTGGCTGATGATATCTATACTTCCTTTACATTTACAGAAGAAAAATTTGTGCCGATCTGTTCATTCCCGGGAATGAAAGAGCGCACAATCACAATCAACAGCTTTTCCAAAAACTTTATTATGACAGGTTTCCGCGTTGGCAATATTGTTGCACCGGACTATATCATCCGTGTAATACAGAATATCAATGAAAATGTGGTTTACACAGCCCCATCCATTTCCCAGCGCGCAGCCCTCCACGGCCTGCACCATTTTGATGAATTTGAAGATGATGTGGTAAATGTTTTCCGTGAAAGGGTGGAATATGCCCACCGGCGTCTGTCAGCAATCCCTTGGGTGGATGTACTTCCTGTCAGCGGCAGTTTCTATATCTTCCCATCCATAAAGAAAACAGGTCTTACCAGTTCACAGTTTACAAAAAAACTTATGGATGAATGTCATGTGCGTGTTATTCCGGGCAGAGCCTTTGGCGAAAGCGGGGAATATCACATCCGCATATCCTGCACCCTTGGCACAGATAAGCTGAAAGAAGCTTTTGACAGAATGGAAAAAATGACTTTTTAAACTTACCACACAATATATAAAAGGACGGTGTCTACAATGAAAATTGAAAAATCCTGCGGTGCAGTTGTATTCCGCAAAAAGGACTACAAACCACAGATTCTCCTTATCCGCCACGTAAACGGGGGACATTGGGCTTTCCCGAAAGGCCATGTGGAGAATGATGAAACAGAACAACAGACCGCCCTGCGTGAAATTCTGGAAGAAACCGGTCTTTCCGTCAAAGTAGACACTGCATACCGCAAAGTGGTTACATACAGCCCTAAAAAAGATGTGATAAAGGACGTAGTGTATTTTGTTGCAATAGCAGATGAAAATTCATCTGCAGTGGCACAGGAAAGTGAAATCAGCCAAGTTAAATGGGTTGATATGAACAGCGCTGTGGAATATGTCAGCTTTGACAACGACAAAAAAGTTCTTCTAGGTGCAATTGAACATTTTCTCAATTATCACAGATAAAAAGAAAAAGTCCGGCAAAACCGGACTTTTAATTTGCAAAGTTAAACCGGCATTTTATTGCCGGTTTGTCTTTTATTCAATATTGAACTGCTTTTTGATAGCTTCAAAAGTTTCGTCACTGATAACATGTTCAATTTTGCATGCATCTTCAGCGGCAGTTTCTTCGCTTACACCCAGAGCAACAAAAACCTTTGTCAGCACATCATGCCTTTCCTTAATTGACAGTGCGTGAGCTTCACCCATAGCGGTAAAAGAGATAAAGCCACTTTCATCAACAGTAATGAATTCGCCTTTTTTAAGTATGCCCAGAGCGCGGCTTACACTTGGTTTTGAATAACCGGTATAATTGGCTATGTCGATAGCACGCACCTGTGGATTGTCTTTTCGCAGCACAAGAATAGCTTCCAGATACATTTCACCGGATTCCTGAATTTTCATGTACGCACCTCCAAAAATATACTTTAAATATTTTAACATATATCGATTAATAATTCAATATAACAAATTGTCACAGTAAACTGTTATTTGAAAAATATGCCAAAATCAGTTTTGTAAAAAAATAAACCCGCTATTTCAGCGGGTTTTTTACTATTTGGTCGGGATGACGTGATTCGAACACGCGACCCCTGCGTCCCGAACGCAGTGCTCTACCAAACTGAGCCACATCCCGATATTATTTTTTACTATAAACTGATTAAAATACTGAATATACCGGTACTGCGTGCTCTCCAGCTCGCCAAGAGCCTCGTAGCACTCGGTTGCTCGCCGGACAACTGTTACGACAGCCGTACCAAACTGAGCCACATCCCGATAAATATAATATATGTATTTTTAATAGCAGATTAAATTTTACTACTTTATGACTAAATAGTCAATAGTTATATTTGTAACCTTTGTTTTACATCATTTTTTCGTTTTTTCTTTACAAAAACTGACAAATAAGTTATTATATTCTTAACATTAATCGATATAAAGGAGAACTACCATGGGCAAATTTATTATCAAAAAGACAAATACAGGTTTCAACTTCCACCTTAAAGCAGCAAACGGCCAGACAATTGCAACAGGTGAAGTTTACAAAGAACTGGACACTTGCCACAACGGTGTTCAGTCTGTAATCAAAAATGCAGCAATCGCAAATATTGAAGACCAGACAGTTGAAAACTTTGAAGAGCTGAAACATCCAAAATTTGAACTGTACAAAGACAAATCAGAACAGTTCCGTTTCCGTCTCAAAGCCAAAAACGGCGAAGTTATTGCAGTATCTGAATCTTACACAACAAAAGCAAACTGCAAAAACGGCATCAACAGCGTTATCAAAAATGTTGAAGATGCAAAAGTTATTGAAGAAATCGAATAATAGTTTAAAAGGTACCGCAAGGTACCTTTTTTGTTGACTATTTATGCCATAACCTGTAAAATAGTAATGTTAACTATAAATTTATGAGGTTTATATAAATGAAAAAATTATGGGCAATTTATAAAAAACACGAAGAAATCATAAACTATCTGATTGTTGGCGTATGCACCACAATATTCAGTCTGATTTTCTATTTTGCCAGCACACGCACCTTCCTTGACCCTAACAACCCATTTGAACTGCAGATAGCAAACATTATCAAATGGGTTTCCGGCGTACTTTTTGCTTATGTAACCAACAAAATTTTTGTTTTCAAAAGCAAAAGAAAAGATATTCTCAAAGAATTTGCCCAGTTCACATCATCCCGTGTTGCAACACTGTTCCTTGATATGTTTGTAATGTGGGCTATGGTTACAAAAATGGGCATCTGGGATGTTATTGCTACACTGGTTTCACAGGTACTGGTTACAGTTGGCAACTATATCCTGTCCAAACTGTTGGTTTTCAGAAAAAAGAAAGATTAATTTTAAAAAGAGAAAAGCACCCCACGGGTGCTTTTTATATTATAACTTCACAATCTTTCTTGTATAATCCTGCCTTGGCTCTCCGCTGAATCTGCAGAAGGTTGCCTGTGCGTCACAGCCGCGGCTTTCTGCAATAACAATTTTTCTGCAATCTTCGTTTTTTTCGCTTAATATTTTAGAGGAATGAGATACAGGCAGCGGGCAGTTTTTGCTAGCCTTTTTCAGATATTCTTCGCCCTTTTTATCCATACCAAGAATGCGGATATACTGTATATCCTGTGGCATATCAGCAGGCAGACCGAGAAAAGCAGCAAGTATAATCCTGTTCAGTCTTGCCCTGGTATAGCGTTTTGTCGGCAGATTGTCAAACAGCATATCAAAACTGTTGCTGATTGCGGCGGCTTTTTCAAAACTGTTTGCCAATTCATTGTTACAGTCCGGCAGTTTTTCAAAATCTGCCGCTGTCAGTTTTCTCAGACTGAATAAAACAGCTTTTTCCCAGCTGCTGTCACTGATAAAATAGCTGCCACGGTCAAGACACTGCTGCATAGTGGTTGCACTTTCCTGCGGGATAAATTTCATCAGACTGTCATATCTGTATTCGCTTATCATTTTTCTGATACCGCTGGCAGATGCAAAGCCTTCTTTTTCTCCGATGCTGTGATAACCGGCACCGATTCTCTTCAATGCAATTATTTCCGGCTGCCAGTCCAGCTTTCTGCAGGCTTTTATATATTCTATTGCCAGGATATCATTGGATGCGCTGATTATATTTTTTTCAAGACCGAATTTGTCAATAATAGCTTTTTCCCTTGCTGAAGGAAATGCTGTTTTATGCTCAAGGTATTTTTTAAGGGAATTTTCATACTCATCTGTCAGCAGGAATTCAGCCAACCGGACCAGCAGGGAAGTGTCACCGCATTCACTGCCAAAGCATACTGCATTCACGCCCATTGCTTTCAGTGTCTGCATACCTGCCATGGCATAGCCTTCTGCACTGCGGCTGGAAAAAGGGTATGGAATTTCACATACAAGACTGGCGCCGTTTTCCAACGCCATTTTTGCCCTGTCGTGCTTTGCCAGCAGGGCAGGGGTGCCACGCTGTACACAGCTGCCGCTCATGGCAATGATTATATTTTCATATCCCTGTGATTTAAGATAATCAATCTGATACCTGTGCCCTGTATGAAAAGGATTGTATTCAGCCACAATTCCCACAGATTTAGACATAAAATTCTCCTTTAATCTTGAAAATTTCTCAAGGGTATTATATAATAAAAATGTTAAATAAACAATAAAAATTATTTGGAGGACACACCAATGAAAATCTTAGTTATTAACTGTGGTTCCAGTTCACTGAAATATCAGCTGATCGATATGACAGATGAAAGCGTTATCTGTAAAGGTAACTGTGAAAGAATTGGTATCGACGGTTCATTCATCACACATAAAGCTAACGGCGGCGAATGGAAAGTAGAAGTTGACTTCCCAACACATAAAGAAGCATTCAACAAAGTTGTTGAAATGATGACAGTTGGCGAAGGCAAAGTTATCGAAAGCAAATCCGAAATCGACGCTATCGGCCACCGTATCGTGCAGGGTGCTGAAAAATTCAGCGAACCATGTCTCGTTACAGACGAAGTTATCCAGACAATCGATGATCTGTCTGTTCTGGCTCCAGCTCATAACAAAGCACATGCTATCGGTCTGCGTTCTGCTAAAGAAGTATTTGGTGCTGAAGTACCAAACGTTGTAGTATTCGACACAGCTTTCCATGCAACAATGCCACCTAAAGCATATATGTACGCTGTTCCATACGAATTCTATGAAAAACATGCTATCCGTCGTTACGGTTTCCACGGCACATCTCATAAATTCGTTTCCAGAGCTGCTGCTGAATATCTGGGCAAAAAACCAGAAGAACTGAAAATGATCACACTTCACCTTGGTAACGGTGCTTCCCTGGCAGCTGTTGATGGTGGTAAAGTTGTAGACACATCTATGGGTCTCACACCACTTGGCGGCTTTATGATGGGCTCACGTTCAGGTGACCTTGATCCATCAGTTGTAGGTTACATCTCTGAACTGACAGGTATCAAAGGCAACGACCTGACAGACTACCTGACAAAGAAAGCTGGCTTCCTGGGCGTTTCCGGTATCTCCAGCGACTGCCGTGACATCGAAGTTGCAGCAGCAGAAGGCAACGAAAAAGCTAAACTGGTTCTGGATATGTACTTCTACCAGCTGCAGAAATTCGTAGGCAGCTACACAGCAGCTATGAACGGTCTTGATGTAATGGTATTTACAGCAGGTATCGGCGAAAACTCTGCAAACGTACGTGAAGGCGTATGTGAAGGTCTGGGCTACTTCGGCGTAGAAATCGACAAAGAACAGAACAAAAAACGTGGTATGGCTATCAACGATATCACAGGTCCTAACTCTAAAGTTAAAGTTCTGGTTGTTGCTACAAACGAAGAACTTATGATTGCTCGTGACACAATGAACGTTGTTAACGCAAAATAATCATACATAATAAAATGCGGTGAGAAATCACCGCATTTTTTTATAAAAATATTGTAGGGGCGATTCACGAATCGCCCGAAAATAAAAAGTGAGAGGGAATACCTCTCACTTTATTTTTATATTATTTAAACACCAGTCGGTTCTTTTTCCATCCACCGGACAGGAAATATGGCATACCGATAACAAATGGCATAAAGGATGCTAGAGCATTGCCGTACCAGAAGCCGTGGATACCAAAGCCCATTGGAATACCCAGTACGTATGCCAGACCGATACGCATCATCAGACCGTCAAGAATGGCAATTGCAAAGTTCAGTTTTGGGTTGCCGCTACCGTTGATAAGTGCGCTCATCGGTGGGCGCAGTACGCAGCTGCAGAACTGCAGCACGGCAACAGGCAGGTACATACCAACCAGACTGAGAACAGCCTCATCATTTGTAAAGATACCGAATATCTGCTGTGGGAACAGCACAATTGCTGTAACAAGCACAGCTGTGATAATACCGTCAACAACAAACAGTGTTTTGATAATTTTTGGCACTCTTTCGTATTTTTCAGCACCGATATTCTGTGCAACCATAGAAGCACCGGAAGTTGTAAATGCCTGTGCAAATACGTTTGTAACAGACTGCAGCTTGTTGCCGATACCTGTCAGGGCACTCATTACCACACCATAGCTGTTAATCCAGGATGTGATAAACAGTTTGGAGAATGTGATAGCAGCTGACTGCAATACCATCGGAATGCCCAGTTTGATAAGGGAAGACAGCATATCGCCGTGAATTCTGAAACTGCTTGGTTTAAAGTCAAAGCCAAACTGTTCCTTATGGTTATAAAGATATGTGATTGCAAATATAAAGCTGATGGCCTGGCCGATTACAGTTGCCAGTGCTGCACCCATTGTGCCCATATCAAATACTGCGATAAACAGCATATCCAGCACAAGGTTTGTAACAGACGCAATGGCAATAAATATAAATGGTCTTTTACTGTCGCCCATACCACGCATAATGGCACTTACCAGGTTGTAGCCATAAATAAATATCAGACCGAAAATACATACTGTTACATAGTCTACTGCAGAGTCCCAGGCTTCAACAGGTGTGTTGAGAATACCCAGTATCTGAAAGCGCAGCATCAGACATACCATACTTACTGTCAGTGCACAGCAGGCCAGGAATGTGAACAGCGTGCCTATCATTCTTTTCAGGTCATCACGACGTCCTGCACCGATCAGCTGTGAAATAAGTACCTGTCCGGCATTGGACATACCCATTGCCACAAAGGTCAGCATCATCATTACCTCGCCGCCCAGTGCAACAGCAGACAGACCGCCACTGCCTACATACTGGCCAACAACAATCATATCCACCATGTTGTAAACTGTCTGCAGCAGACCGGAGAAAAACAGCGGTGTTGCAAATTTAATCAGCTGTGGGGTAACAGGCCCTGTTGTAAAGTCATTGATAAGGGTTTTGCGTTTAACTTCACTCATTTTTTAGAATCTCCTGTTCTATAATTTCATTTACAGAAGGGTGGAAGTCTTTTATATTCAATTGTATTCTTTCAAGAACTGACAGAAACACCGCCATTTCTTCATCAGAAATATCTTTAACAGCAGTGATGTTCAGCATGTCCAGCATACTTTGCAATGTGTTGTAAATCTGCTGTCCTTTTTCTGTAATGGACAGGGTTTTCCTGCGTCTGTCATCAGCTGAAACACTTACTGTTAGCAGCCCGTCGCGTTCCATTCGGTTTATAATTCCGGAAAGAGTTGCCTTGTCAGAATTCCACGCCAGGCGGATATCCTTTGGTGTGCATCCTGGATGTGTGGCCAGATATTCCAGCACCTTTGGCTGTCCCGGCAGCAATCCTGCAAAAGCAGAACTTTCCATAACACACCGGCGGAAATAGCTGTGAGCCACCGCCATTTTAACGTGCAGTTGGTTTTCCATTTGTCCCTCCTGTAAATCTTATACAAATTAGTTTGCATACAAACTAATTATAGCCATTTTGTTAGATTTGTCAAGAAAATTCACAATTAATATCTTGAAACACATAATATAATATGTTATTATAAATCTTGTAATCTGATTTTTAAAATTACATAACAAAATAAAAAGGAAAATATATTATGGTTAAAATTACTACAGATACAACTTCAATGTACACACCTGCAGAAGGCAAGGCAATTGGGATTGACCTTGTACCGATGACACTTATTGCAGGCGATAAATCCTACAGGGAAATTGAAGAAATCAACGTTGATGAACTTAAAGTTCTCATTGAAGAAGGCGTAAAACTGACAACTTCCCAGCCTGCAGTCGGTGAAGTTATGGAACTGTTTGAACAGGCAAGCGAAGAAACACCAATTCTGCATATCACAATGGGTGCAAACCTTTCCGGGGCTTATTCTTCTGCATGTGCTGTAAAAGAAATGATGGATGAAGATATCCAGAATTACATCACAGTTTATGAATCAGGCACAGTATGCGGTGTAAACTGGGCAATGGTAAATATTGCAAAAGCTATGGCTGACAAAGGCTGTTCTGTAGAAGAAATTGTTAAAGTTCTTGATCACATCAAAGCAACAGACAGAAACAATATGCTTCCACAGGACTTTGCTATGGTACAGCGCGGTGGCCGTGTATCTGAAGAAGAAAGAAAACTGGACCCTTCACTGAACATTGTTCCTGTACTTGCATTCAACGAAGATAAATCCCGCTTTGTTGCTCTGGGCGTTATGCCAAGCCTGAAACCTGCTGTTGAAAAGGTAATTGAACAGTTCAAAGCTACAGGTGTTGACGGCCGATACTTTATCACAATTGCACAGTCTTACTGTATGGAAGACGCTGAAATGGCAAAAGAAATGCTGGACGAAGCTTTCCCGGACTGTTCCAAAAAAATCTTTACACTGACACCTGTATTTACTGTTCAGTCCGGTACAAGATGTGTATCCATCCAGGCCTTCCTTGATCCTGCAAAAAACGAACTTTATTAATTAAAATATAAAAAGAAAAGAGAAAAAGAAAATGGTAAGAATTTTTACAGACACTTCTTCAATGTTCACACCTGAAGACGGCAGAAAAATGGGCTTTGATGTAGCACCTCTCACAGTCACAATTGCCGGCAAAACATACCGTGAAAGGGAAGAAATCGAAACAAAAGAATTTATTGACATCATCAATGAAGGCAATATTCCCACATCTTCACAGCCGGCACCTGCTGACCTGATTGAAGTGTACGAAAAAGCCACAGCAGAAAACCCTGTTCTCCACATCACAATCGCTGATGGTCTGTCCGGTGCTTACAAATCAGCCTGCGGTGTGCGTGAATCAATGGACAACAAAGAACATATCTATGTTTACAACTCACAGTCCCTTTGCGGTCCCCAGTGGATTATGGTAAAATCTGCACTGAAAATGGCCAATGAAGGTGCAACAGTTGAAGAAATCATCAAAGTTCTGGATATCATCCGTCTGGGTCACAAATCAATCCTTATCCCGATGGACTTTGGTTATCTGCGCCGTGGCGGCCGCCTGTCCCCGACAGCTGCAGCGGTTGGCAGCCTGCTGAAAATGGTGCCTGTTATGTCCCAGAGAGATGATGACGGCACACAGCTGACAAAAGTTGGTCTTGCCCGCGGTGTTAAAAAAGCCTGTGAAATGGGTCTTGGTGTATTCCCTAAATATGGTATCAATGAAGAAAGCATCGTCATCTGTGCCCATTCCGGCAACCCTGAACAGGGTCAGCTTATGCTTGAAACAGCAAAAGCAATGTATCCAAACTGCAGGGAATATCATCTGTTTGAACTTACACCTGCATTCACAGTACAGGGTGGTCCGAAATGTATCACAGTACAGATGTGTCCAAGTCCTGTTTTGTAATATATTTAATAAAAGCTCCTGAAAAAGGAGCTTTATTTTTTTCCATGATATGTAATAATAATTGCATATAATTAAAAAGTATGTTATATTAAATATAATATAATCAAATTTTATAAATTACATTAACAAAAGGAAAAAGAATATGGTAAGAATTTTCACAGACACATCCTCACTGTTCACGCCTGAAGACGGCAGAAAAATGGGCTTTGATGTTGCACCACTGACAGTTACAATTGCCGGCAAAACATACCGTGAAAGGGAAGAAATAGAAACCCCCGAATTCATTGATATTATCAATCAGGGTCATCTGCCTACATCTTCACAGCCTACACCGGCAGACCTGATGGAAATTTATGAAAAAGCTACAGCTGAAAATCCTGTTATACATATCACAATTACAGATGGTCTGTCCGGTGCATATCAGTCAGCCTGCGGTGTACGTGAAACAATGGATAACAAAGAATATATCACAGTTTTTAACTCCGGTTCACTTTGCGGCCCTCAGTGGATGATAGTAAGAAAAGCAAAAGAAATGGCTGATGCAGGCGCTTCTGTTGAAGAAATCGTAGCTCAGCTGGAATACCTGAAGGCAAATGATAAATCATTCCTCATTCCACAGGACTTTGATTATCTGCGCCGTGGTGGTCGTCTTACCCCTGCAGCTGCAAAGGTTGGCAGCCTGCTGCGTCTTGTTCCACTTATGACACAGACAGCTGATGACAGACAGCTGGAAAAAGCCGGTCTGTGCCGCAGTTTTGCAAAAGCAGTTGAAAAATGTGCAGAAACATTCCACAAACTGAATGTTGGCGAAAAACATATGATTATGATCAGCCATGCCCAGAACCTGAAAGAAGCAGAACAGGCAAAAGCTATGCTGGAAAAAGAATTCCCTTTGAGCCAGGTAAAAGTTGTTGACCTTACACCTGCATTTACAACACAGGGCGGTCCTAGATGTGTTTCTATTCAGTCTATGATTGATATCGATAAATAACAGTATTCCCCGGGTAATTACCCGGGGATTTTTTTTGATAAAAATTGTAAAAAAAGTTGTTGACAAAAGCATTTATTTGTTGTATACTGATTAAGCGTTAAACAACACGGAGAGATGTCTGAGTGGTTTAAGGTGCTCGCCTGGAACGCGGGTGTGCGGTAATTCCGCACCGGGGGTTCAAATCCCCCTCTCTCCGCCAGAAATAACCTGTTATCGAAAGATGACAGGTTTATTTTTTTACAAAAAAGAGGAGGATTTGAACAAATCCCGGCCCTGGAAAGTAATCGTCGCGTACGGCGGTAATATGAATATTACCTTGTCCGCTCGTGACTTTCCCGTCCTCGCCGGAGCCGGCACACCCCTTGTCACTTCGTGACATTCCCCTCACAGGGGGACCTCCGCCAGAAATAAACCTGTTATCGAAAGATGACAGGTTTATTTTTTTTACAAAAAAAGGGGGAATTTGAACCCTTTGTGACATTATTAAAGGATTGCTGTTTGAAGCAATCCTTTCTTGATGTATTGTTTTTTTAATGATATTATGGTAATATATAAGTGGTTTTAAAAACTACATTATATAGACTATAAAAACGGAGGTACGTATGCTGCCTAAAGAGAAAATGAAGCAGGTGCTGGAGATGATGAACAGCCGTTCATCCACAAAAATGCCTGCGATGAAACAGGTACTTGAAATTATAGATATGGTTATGGACGAAGAAATGCTGGACTGGCTGCTTGCTGTTGGTCCGGGTCCGGTATCTTTGACAGATATGGAAAAAACATACCACAGTATGTATGGCGGTGGGGAAGAGGAGTGGCATACCCATTGGGAAAAGACACTTATCACAGGTTTTTATCAGCCTGCAGGTAAGGATAACCGCACTGAATATACTATGGTGCCTATGTTCCCGGGCTGGATAGAAATGTCTGTTGCAGGTCTGGAAGAGCTGCGTTCATCACAGATCCTGGATAAATTTGTAGAATACTGGGATACACTGAAAACAATCAATGTGGGTCCTATGCGCTACCTGGATACAATAAAATATATGAAACGTCTTGAAAAGCAGATGCCGCCCCGTTTCCGCACTATGATTACACAAAGTAAACATGAATATGAAACAGGTATAAAAGAAATCAGCCTTAACCAACCTCTTACATCCCTGCAGGCTATTGTTCCTGCCGGTAATGTTTATGATGTTTTGCACCGTTATAAAGACGAACTGGCAATAATGCACTGTTTCTGCCGTCTGCACAAAACACAGCACGGCGGCAGCTGCCGTCTGGGCTTGCCTGTTGATGAAGGGTGCATACTTCTTGGACCTACAGCGGCACAGATGGTTAATACAGGTGTTGCAAGACCACTTACATACGAAGAAGCCTGTGAGCTGATGAAACGTCTTGATGACGGTGGTGCAGTTCACTGTGTATACCATTACGGCAACAGTGTGGACAGGGAAGAAATGCTTATCTGCAACTGCTGTGCAGACTGCTGTCTGCTGTTCAAAGGTTACCACGAAGGCGGTATGAGCAAAATCTTTACACGCGTATATGCCACACCGCAGATGATTGATGAAACACGCTGTGTGGGCTGTGGCCGCTGCAACAAAGTATGCCCGACAGGAGCAACTTTCTACGATAAAAAAGCCGGTAAACTTGTATTTGATTACGACAAATGCATAGGCTGTGGCCAGTGCGTATATCAGTGTAAATTCGATGTGCGCAAAATGGTGGAAGACCAGAGAGATGTATTTGTAAAAACAAAGAAAAAGTCAGAAGCCATCACATTCTGAATATGAAAAATCCCGTGATTACAGATGATGCTGTTGTCACGGGATATTTGTTTATTTATTAACAAAATTCATAACAATTTACGAAGATGTTGAATACATTTGTGCAAGTTGACTATAAAAAGTGCTTCACATTTGTGCAAAATGATGTTAACTAAATTAAGTTAAAAAATGCTTATCTTTAATTAAATAAATGAAATAGCTATATTAGGTAATATTATTATCTGTAAAACTTAAAAATATTATTTTTTTCTTAATTTGATAAAATGTATTTACACTTGACAATATGTTTGATAGAATAAAAATAAGAAAAAATCCCGTGTTCCGGGAATCGTTTTTGACACAATTTTGGAGGATTTAATATGAACTACCGTTTAGAAAGTGACTCAGTTGGCGAAAAACAGGTACCTATCGATGCGTA
>JAFULT010000076.1 GCA_017483145.1 Oscillospiraceae bacterium
GGACAGGGTTGCCCGGATATTTCGCTTCTGAAATCCCTGTCAGAATTATTTGGCGTAGATATGGAAAAACTGTTGGCAGGGGAACTGGATGAAAACAAAAAGTCTGCAGGCAATATGAGAAAAATGAACTTCTATATCTGTCCTGCCTGCGGCAATATTATCACATCACTTAATGACACCACTTTTTCCTGCTGTGGCAAAAAGCTGACCGCAGAAAAACTGCAGAAAGCAGAAGAAAAACTGAATGTTGAACTGATTGAAAATGAATATTATGTTACAACATCACACCCTATGACAAGGGAACACTACATCTCATTTGTTGCAGTTCTTACAGGTGACAGCCTGCTTATCAGAAAGACATATCCTGAGTGGGATTTACAGACCCGCATACCGTTTTTTCCACGTGGCAGACTGATATGGTACTGCACACAGCATGGCCTGTTTTATCAGAATATTTAATAATTATTGTTATTGCCCAATTTATGATATTATGCTAAAATAGTTCTGCAAAATACATTTATTGCATAAAGAGGAGAAAGATTATGAGATATGCAATTTTTGATCTTGACGGAACTATCGTTGATTCAATGATTTACTGGAGAAGCTTTGAAAAAGAATTTCTCCGGGAAATGGGTATAGATGAAAAAGAAATGAAGCTGTCAAAAAATGAATGGATTGGCAGTGACTGGGTAGAAGCACTGTGTGACTTCTTCAACAAAAACTACAGTTTTGATTTTGAACTTACGCCGGAAAAATTCCATCAGTGGGGCATTGATTTTATGATGCGCAAATATGCTGAAGATGTGGATTTCAAGCCGGGTGCACAGCAGCTGTTGGACACACTTCTGGCACAGGGTGTAAAAATGTGCGTGTGTTCTTCCACAGACAGAGCAATTATGGAACCTGTACTGCAGAAATATGACCTTGACAGATATTTCCAGTTCACAGTTCATTGCAGGGAATATGGGGTGGAAAAAAATGACCCACAGGTTTTCAGATACTGTATGCAGCGCCTTGGTGCGGAAAATCCTGCTGAAGTTGCAGTTTTTGAAGATGCGGCATACTCAATTTCCACAGCAAAATCTGCAGGCTTCTACACAGTGGGTATGTATGATGTTACAGAGAAAAATGCTGATAAAGTAAAGCAGAATGCAGACCAGTATGTGACAGATTATGCTGATCTTGATCTTGCAAAACTGCCGGAGTAAGCGGATTTATCTGTAAAGATACATAACTTTACAGACATCAAAAGTTTTATTAAAACTTAATAAAATAAATAAAAAGCAGAAATCTGATTGAAAAATCAAATTTCTGCTTTATTTTTGTTAACCAAACAATGTTTTACAGTGCGATTATTTCATAGCCGCGTTTTGCAAAAACTTTGTTGGCAATCTCGTTGTCCTGTGGCACTATAGCCCGGTATTTTTTGTCCGGGAATTCGGCTTCAATAAAGTCAAATACCTGTGGGGCTACCTTCAGTTTCTGGAACTGAGGCTTGATATACAGCTGATGGACAATAACTTCTTCATCCTGTATGTGTGCACAGCAATAACCCAGAAATTCTCCGGCGTGCAGTACAGAAATACCCCGTTCATCCGGACTGCCGTCCACAATTTCATCAAACATTATACCAAATTCTTCGCTGTCATATTTTTCGCCAAGGAAATCAGCAGCCAGCTTCATAATTTCGCTTTTGTCTTCTTTTTCAAAAAATCTGATCATAACTGCTCCTTAGAAATACAGTTTTGTCACGCCTCTGCCACGGGCATAGATTTCTTTTGCACAGGCAGATGCGTTGGCAATTATTTCTTTTTCATCAAATGCCAGCTTACCGTTTCTCTTTACAAACTTGCCGTTTATCATTACATCTGTAATATTCACACTTGGCACAGCAGAATAGATGATAGCTGCCAGCGGATTGTAAACAGGCGCTGTGGAAACTGTGTTAAGGTCAAAAATATTCAGGTCGGCTGCATAGCCTTCTGCCAGTTTGCCGCTGTTGAAATTGAGATATTTATGGCCTGCCATCAGATACTGCCACATTTCTTTCAGTGTAAAATCTTCAGCGTTGTCATACCATTTACCCAGCAGTGCAAACATTCTTATCTGTTCCAGAACATCAATGCTGTTGCTGGATGCAGACCCGTCATTGCCTGCAGCAATGTTTATCTGTTTTCTGTGCTTCCACAGGCCGCCGTCGCCCATACCCAGTTTTGTATATGTTTTAGGGGAAACTGCAAATACTGTGTTTTCATTGATAAGTTCCAGGTCTTTTTCTTCAACCCACAGGCCGTGGCCTACAATGCAAGGCAGGTCAAAACCGCCCGCTTCACTTACAACTTCGAAAGGTGTTTTGCCATTGTGGTTTTCTTTGCTTGCATCAACCTGTGCCTTTGTTTCGCTTATATGCAGATGGATGCCTACACCCAGTTCCTTTGCTTTATCAATAATTTCTTTCAATACAGCAGGGGAGCACATATAAGGGGAGTGTGGTCCCATTCTTGGGCTTACCAGTTCTTTGCCTTTGTATTCTTCAATAAACTTTGTTGCATCTGCCAGCTCTGCACTGCAGTCACCGCCAAAGCCAAAAATTGTCCAGGCAATATCACCTTTGATGCCGGTTTCTTCACAGGCCTGTGCAATCAGATGACCTTTGAAATAATGGTCTGCAAATGCTGTGATACCGTTGTTGATCATTTCAGCGCATGCCAGTTTGGCACCCCAGTAAATGTCTTCATCCTGCATTTTGCTTTCATATGGCCACAGTTCCTTGTTGAACCAGTCGTCAATATGAACGTCCTCTGCAATGCCTTTGAAAATATTCATAGGTGAATGGTTGTGCATTGATGCAAAGCCCGGTGTAACAAATCTGTCTGTGCAGTCAATAATTTCTGCGTCGTCGCAGCACAGATTTTCGCCGATTTTTGCAATTTTGCCATCTTCAACCAACAGGTCTCTGTTTGTCAGCACATCACCCAGTTCGTTGATAAGATTGGCGTTTTTAAGTAAAGTTTTCATATGTTAAACCTCCATTTAGTATTTAAAGATTATCTGCAGGGCAACAGCACATACCTCCCTCAGCACAGCCGGTACAAATACCGCCCGGTCTGTTGTAACGCTGAGAGCTTTTACATGTCTGAAACCAGCCATTTCAGCATATTTTGTTGCCCTGAATATATGGAATGAGTTTGTAACAAAGCAAATGTTGTCTGTTTTTATGCCTTTGTCAGCCAGCAGCTGCATGGCATATTCAAAATTTTCTTTGGTGTTTTCTGCCTTTTCGTCGGTAAGTATTCTGTCCCGGTCAATGCCGTTTTCAGTCAGATATTTCTTCATGGCAGAGCCTTCTGTCATATGATTGAATCTGTCCATACCGCCGCTTACCACAATATAGCAGTCAGGATTTCTGCTGCAATAATTTATACAGCCGTCCAGCCTGTTTTTCAGCGTGTGGCTGGGACTGCCGTCGCTGTTCAGCCCGCACCCCAGCACGATTATGGCATCTTCATTATATGTAACAGTTGTTCTGGCATTGGCAAGAATAAAAGCCGCCAGCAATAAAAAACAGAATGTGCCCAGCAGTACAGTGTATTTTATATACAACCCCACACCGCTTGTGGTAACGGATGTAAAAAAGTCAAGATATTTTGCCAGCACAAAAAATGCAATGGAAATGGCTATCATAATGACAAGCCCAAGGGTAAAGCTTTTTCTGCCGATAAGCACAATGCTGTCCAGTGTAAAAAGGGCAGAAAGAATATATAAAAAAATGCGCAATATTTTCTCCTGAAAAATCGTATTTATAACAGTAAACAGTTTCTTAAGATTTGATTAATTTTCACATTTAATTATACCACACAAATTGAATTGTGTCATTATGTGTGATATACTGAAAACAATATTTGACTATGCATAATTTGCTTTTAAAGGTGAAAAAATGATAAGAGTAGAAAATCTGCGCAAGGTATACAAGGTTGGCGACGAAAAGGTGGTTGCACTTGACAATATCAGCGTAAAAATAGAAAAAGGGGAGTTCTGCTGCATTGTAGGTACTTCGGGCAGCGGCAAATCCACTTTGCTGAATATGCTTGCCGGTCTTGAAAAGCCTACAAAAGGCAAAGTAAGGATAAACGGACAACTGGTAAGCAAAATGACAGAAAAGGAACTTGCAAAGTTCCGCCAGGAAAATATAGGTTTTATATTCCAGTCCTATAATCTTATGCCTACACTTACCGCAACTGAAAATGTGGCTTTCCCGCTGCTTTTCAAAGGTGTGGACAGAGATATACGCGAAAAAAAGGCAAAAAAGATACTGAAGGAAATGGGGCTTGGCGACAGGCTGAACCACAAACCGGGAGAAATGTCCGGCGGTCAGCAGCAGCGCGTTGGCATTGCCCGTGCATTTGTAGGCAGACCGAACGTAATTTTTGCTGACGAACCTACAGGCAACCTTGACAGTGCCACAACTGAACAGGTTATGAAAATGCTGCTGGATATTTCACAGCAGAACAATATCACTTTTGTTATGGTTACCCATGACCCGGAACTGGCACAGATGGCCCCCCGTGTAATCACGCTCAAAGACGGGCGTGTTGTCAGCGATATGAAAGACGGTGTCAGCCTGCTTGAACAGGACCTTATTCCTGAACAGGAAAATGAAACAGAAATTATCAGCACACAAACTGCTGACCAGTAATATTTATTCAGAGGAAAAACTATGAAAAACATTTTTATGAAAAAAGTAATATCAGCAATTCTGGCTGTTGTTATGGTTTTGGCAATCACCGCACAGCCTTTATCCATGATTGCATATGCCACAGACGGTGCCAGCAGCACTGTGACAGAAGAAAGTTCTGTACCTGCTGACTCCCAGCCGGATGATACCACATCACAGCCGACAGATACTCCGTCATCTGATACAACTGTGCCGGACTCCCAGCCGGACTCCACACCGACACAGCCGGCAATTATCTGCGGTTTGTGCGGTGAAACCGGCCACGCAATCACAGAATGTCCACAGAAATGCACTGTTCACGGCACAGCCCACACAGAAGCTGACTGCACACGCAATGCAACAACCAATGACAATATCTACATTTCCAATTATCAGATTGTAGACCATAACGGCAACCCTCTTGCAAAGGTTAACCCGGGCGATAAGGTTATTGTTGCAGTTTCTGTAATTGATGAAAGAATCAAAGCAGATGAATTCGGTGTGCCATCCGGACGGGCTACACACAGAATCCACATCAATATGGCACAGGGTGCATTTTCTATTCCTACATCAGCAGTAATTGATGTAAAAATGCGCAATCCTGTTACAGTTACAAACTCTCAGGGCATCAGCTATCAGGCTGTTTCCTACACAGTATCCTTCAGAGATGTTACATACCTTGGCGGCAGCCCTGCTTTCAGCTTCGGTGTAAGCTATACAGGTGCTAACGGCACAAACAACAACGACAATATGCCGCTGCCATACCCACATACATCTCTTGATATGAAAATCACACAGGCTACAGATGATGTGCCAGCACCGCAGATTATTCTCAACAGTGCCAATTACGGCAAAGTTGCAATCATCGGCGAACCTTTCGGCCTGTCCACAGTTGCCACAAACACCAGCACAAACCTTGACCTTGACAATGTTTCACTGAAAATTGTTCTGCCACAGGGCATCACACTTGCAGGCGGCAACAGCCAGGTGCTTATCGGCAAGGTGCCAAAAGGCGGCAGCATCAACCATACTTTCAGCCTTATTGCAGAAGGCGTTGCCAACGATGTAACAAGCCTGCCTGTGCAGCTGATTTACACATTTGAAGCTTTTGTAGGCGGTCAGCGCACACAGTTCACATCCCGGCAGGATGTTTCCATCAATGTGCAGCAGCCAACCCGTTTTGATATCCAGAGCATGTTCAATGACCTTGAAATATATATGGGCAATGAAAGCTATATGTCTGCCTCACTTGTAAACAAAGGCAAAACCACAGTTTACAATGTAACTGCAGAACTGGTAAGTGACACCCTTACAGCATATGAAGTGGAATTCCTTGGCAATATTATGCCGGGTTCCACAGCAGAAGCAGAATTTGACTTTACAGCTTCCCAGGTGGGCACATCCAACGGCAAGCTGCTGGTTACATACGAAGATGCTTCCGGTACACAGTATACACTTGAACGCGAATTTACAATTGAAGTCCTTGAAGAAATGAAATGGGATGAACCGGATTACAACGAACCTGTTGTAATGCCGGAAGAACCTGCCTCTTCATCACTGCTTTATGTTGTACTGGGTGTTGCTGCTGTTGCAGCTGTTGCCGGCGGTGTATTTCTTACAAAGAAAAAGAAAGCTAAAAGACTTGCAGAATTAGGGGACGAAGATGAAGATATCTGATTTACTTAGATTGTCTTTTGATAACCTGAAGCGTCGTAAAGGCCGTACAATCCTTACTGTCCTTGGTGTAATTATCGGCACCTGTTCCATCATTATGATGGTGTCAATCGGTGTTGCACTGGACAAAAGCTTTGACGATATGATGACAGGTATGGGCGACCTTACAATGATTGAAGTCTACAACTGGAGCGGCAACAGCGATGTTGACCCTATCACAGATGAAGTTATAGACGGTTTTCAGAATCTGGAAAATGTAAAGGTTGCCACACCTCTTTATTATTTCAATTATGGTGCAAATTTTTACTCCGGAAGCAATGACAAATACCGTGCCTGGGGCAATATCCGCGGTATCCGCAGGGAAGCTATGGAAATCTACGGCTACGAACTGAAAGAAGGCCGTTTTCCTGCGCAGAAAGACAAGGAATTCACTGTTATTGTAGGTGAATACTTTGCCTATAACTTTGAAAATACCCGCAAGCAGTGGCCGGACAGTATGGTAGACCCTATCCCGGATGAAAACGGTGTTTTGCCTGACCCGTTTGTTGATGTGTTCAGGGATGATATTTTGCTGAAAGCAATGGAATACACAGAAAACGGGGAAGAAGAGGTACTTTCTGAAGAAATAAAGGTTGTTGGTGTGATTAAAGAAGATGCATCAAAAGGCTACGAAACCTATTCCGGTGTGATAATGGATATGGAAGACGTCATTGCGCTTGAAAAGGCGTATATGAAAGCCACAGGTATCAGAGACAACAACAAAAGCAAAAACCGTGAATATGAACAGGCGATTGTAAAGGTTTATGATATTGACGATGTTGAAGAGGTTGAACAGTATATCAAAGACCTTGGCTACAGCACATATTCAATGACCAGCTACCGCAACGAGATGAAAAAATATGCCCAGATGATCCAGCTTATCCTTGGCGGTCTTGGCAGTATTGCAATGCTGGTTTCTGCCATCAGTATTGCAAACACCATGACAATGGCAATTTATGAACGCACAAAGGAAATAGGTGTTATGAAAGTTCTGGGCTGTGAACTGAAGGATATCAAAAATATGTTCCTTGCAGAAGCAGCCGGCATCGGCTTCCTTGGCGGTATAACCGGCCTTGTTATATGTTATGGTCTGTCGGCACTTATCAATATGATAGGGGGACAGTTCATGGGCGGTGACCAGGTGGCCCTTTCAATTATTCCTGTATGGTTGGCAGTTTTCGGTGTGGGTTTTTCCACATTTGTGGGCATTGTTTCCGGCTATGTTCCGGCAGTGCGTGCAGTAAAAATCACAGCACTCAGCGCTATACGTCACGATTAAAAGACAAATAATAAAAGCGGATTTTTACAATCCGCTTTTTCTTTTGTATCGATGAAATCTGATATAAAATTCAAATTTGTTAAAAAAATGTCTTGACAATACATACAATTGGGTGTACACTGAATACAAATTTAATACATCTCACAAAAGCATTGATAAGAAATAGTAGATTTTATTCGGATTTGCAGAGAGGTTCCGGCTGGTGTAAGGGGCTATGATGGTAAAGTTGAACACATCTTTGAGCTATCCACCGAACAAGGCAATGCCCTTCAGTAGACTGGATCGGATCCTTCGCCCGTTATCGCGACAGAGTATGATGGTACTCGGTAAGGTTATTGCCGTGAGGCAATAATAAAGAGAGGTGGAACCACGGTATTTGCCGTCCTCTTGGTGTTGTATACACCTTGAGGGCGTTTTTTATTTTCTGGTTGTATCATTGCAGTTGAGATATTAAATTCAGATTTAATTACAACACAAGGAGCACAACTATGAAAAAACTTATTGCTTTATTACTCACTTTTATCCTTACATTTTCCTTTACAGCCTGTTCTTCTGAAAAAGCTGAATACGCCAACCGTCTTGAAGAAATAAAATCCCGCGGCGTTATCACAGTGGCTACAGAACCTTATTTTGCACCTAATGAATTTATTGACCCTTCCAAAGAAGGTGATGCACAGTATGTTGGCGCAGATATAGAACTGGCACAGTACATTGCAGACAGCCTTGGAGTAAAACTGCAGATAGTTCCTCTGGAATTTACAGCTGTTCTTTCCTCCGTTGCAGAAGGCAAATATGACCTTGCAATTTCCGCTCTTGCATACAAACCGGACAGGGCAGAAGCTATGAACCTTTCCAAAGGCTATTATTTTAACGAAGATACAGAAGGTTACGGTATGCTGTGCCGCAGCGAAGATGTGGACAAATACCCTACAGCCGCAGATATGAAAGATGCTGTTATCGTTGTACAGGCCGGCTCTCTCCAGCAGGACTATGTTTTTGACCAGGTTCCTGAATGCAAGGAAATCAAATATGTTTCATCTATGACAGATGCCTTCCTTATGGTACAGGAAAACAAAGCTGACCTTGCTGCCTGCTTTATCGGCAACGGCAGACTTTATGCCCAGGCAAATCCTGGTGTTGATATTGTAAACGGCTTCAAGTTCGAAGAAAACAAAGAATGGGGCGGTACAAGAATCGGCATGAAAAAAGGCGAAGACGAACTGACAGATGCTATCAATGCCATTATTGATGAAGTTGTTGCCAGCGGCGTTTATGCACAGTGGTATGACCAGTATGCTGCATATGCAAAATCCCTTGGCCTGTAATCAGAGGTAGACAGAAATGATAAACGATATTATCGCCATATGGAGCAAATACAGTTATGTGTTTGTCGAAGGCGTTAAATGGACACTTATTCTCACAGTTATCACAGTATTTTTCGGCACATTGCTGGGTATGGTGATAGCGTTTATGAAGATGAGCCGTTCTTTTATACTCAATGCTATAGTTACAGTTTATATAGAAATTATCCGCGGTGCACCAATACTTTTACAGCTTTATTTCTTCTGGCTGTGGCTGCCAAAGGCCCTGCCGTTTGAAATGAGCGAAAGAGACTGTATCATAGTGGCGCTTATAGTAAACAGTTCTGCTTACATTGCAGAGGTTATCCGTGCAGGCATACAGGCTGTTGACAAAGGTCAGACAGAGGCTGCAAAAAGCCTTGGCATCCGCAACAGCTATATGATGAGATATGTGATACTTCCACAGGCGATTAAAAATATTCTGCCTGCATTGGGTAACCAGTTTATAGTAATGCTGAAAAACACATCACTTGCCAGCACATTTTTCATTGGCGAACTGATGACAAGCTGGCGCACAGTACAGACAGCTACCTATAAACCAATCCCTGCA
>JAFULT010000077.1 GCA_017483145.1 Oscillospiraceae bacterium
CAGCTACGCTGCCTCCTTGGGGAGCCAAGAAAATGAAAGACAGGATTTATTCCTGTCTTTTATTTTTTTAGTTTTTAACTAAATGGACTCGAAAGGCGGAGATAGAAAACAAGGTGAATCCTTGTTTTCCCGCCGTGGCCCGCAGGGCGAGTCCAACGTCCGGAGATACATTCAGATGGGTATCTTTTACTATGTTCTATTAGTTTGCCTCGAACGTTCGAGACGCCTCGCCGCCGTGACGAGGGCGGCGTACTGATGTTCCATCAGTAGCGGCTGGCAGCTTCGCTGCCTCCTTGGGGAGCCAAGAAAATGAAAGACAGGATTTATTCCTGTCTTTTATTTTTTTAGTTTTTAACAATAGATTATTAAGCAGTCTGTTATATAAAAGCTATAATAAATAATAATGTTTTTGCATTTTATCGCTTTGATTTAAATGACAGGTATGCGACAAAGGTGAATAAATGTTGTCAATTATTGTCCGGTGGGCTATAATATAATCATTGAATGAACTATGCATTGAAAACAACAGAGGTGTGATATATGAACAGACGAAAATTATTTGTAATTATATTATTATCTGTTTTAGTGTTTATATTATATGGATGTACAGACAAAAAATCAGAATATCCGGTTGTGGACGACAGAATAGTGGCTCATGCTATGGGACAGGTCGATGAAAATGCCAGAACCAATTCTCTGGAAGCCTTTAAAAATTCATATGAAAAAGGCACAAGAGTATTTGAAGTTGATTTTTTTAATACTGCAGACCATCGTATAGTTGCTGTACATGATTGGGGTGAGTGGTTTGGCTGGATTGGTAAGGACATAGATGATTATTCATACCGTTCATATTCCCATACAGATTATATGAATACAAAAATTGCACATAAGTACACCCCTTTGGATTTGGAATCGGTTGCACAATTGATGATTGACTATCCGGATATTTATATTGTTACTGACACCAAACGTATGTCTGAAAAACTGTACAGAGATGATATTTCCAGGATTTTTATAGCACTGGAAATGAAACAGGAAGGTTTGTCAGACAGATTGATTGTTCAGGCGTATAATGAAAATAATATAATAATTGCCCAGGAGCTGTTGCCTGACACCAACATAATTTTTACAGCATATATGTCTGGATTGAGTGATGAAAAAATAGCTGAACTGTGTTCAGCCTATCCACACCTTTATGCAATTACTGTTGAAAAATCCAAAATCACAGACACAATAATACAGGCGGCGCAGGATGCGGGGCTGAAAGTATATGTTCATACAGTAAATTCTGATGAGAATTATTCTGCATATTTTTCAAAAGGAGTATATGGTGTGTATACAGATGATCTGACTGTTGCAGACATAGATAATTAAAGTAGAGGCAGTATATATTATGATTGATTCATCAAACAAGAAAAATTCAATATTTATTGTTGGCATGCTGATAGGGGCAGCTGTATTTGTATGTATATATGGAACAGATATTCTGAATTTTACCAATGACAGCATTTTTATAAATGGTTATATAGAAAAAGATGTTGTGCAGCATTACACAGGGTGGATGTTATACAGAAACAGCCCGTGGCAGTTTCCGTTAGGGGTAGGGCAGAATATGGCTTTTCCATATGGCTCTGCAGTCTCATATACAGATTCTATTCCTTTGTTTGCCATGCTTTTCAAGCTTTTAAGAGGTTTTCTTCCTGCTACATTTCAATATTTTGGCCTGTTTGTTTTGCTGTGTTTTATGCTGCAGGGCGGTTTTGGAGCTTTGCTGGCAAGTCTGTTTAATGATAACCTGTTTACAGATGCTGTTGCAGCAGCTGTGTTTGTCTTTTCTCCGGTAATGATAGAAAGAGCTTTCAGACATTGTGGACTTACTGCTCATTTTCTTATATTATCAGCTTTGTATTATTATTTTAAAAACAAAGGAAGAACAGATTTCAGGGCTGTTATCCCGTTTTTTGTTATAAATGCTGTTGCTATAACAATACATCCGTATTTCCTTCCATTTACATTTGGCATAATGTTTGCGTTTTCAGTGGAGAATTTTCTGATACACGGCAGATATGTGTCTGCTCCGGCATATGTGATTGCCAGCATAGTTGTCACATTGGCAGTAGGTTATGCTATAGGTGCGTTTTATGTGGGTGGGTCAATGTCCAGTATAGGCTATGGGCTGTACAGTATGAATCTTAATGCTATGTTCAATCCTGTGAGCCAGGGCTTTGACAACTGGTCTGCAATACTTGAGATTAAACCGAGTTTCACATACGAAACCACAGCAGGTGCTTTGTATGGGCAGATTGAAGGGTTTAACTATTTAGGCCTGGGAGTTCTTGCTTTTATACCTGTGGCAGGAATTGCTTTTCTTGTTTCATCCGGAAGAAAATGTTTTGCAAAGATTCTTGAATTTATAAAATATAATTTTGGTATTATTTTTTCTACCGTTGCGCTTACAGTTTTTGCGGTAGGAGACTGGATTACATATGGTGGTCTGAAAATATTCCGTTTGCCTATACCTGACCACATTATCTTCGGTATTTTTGGTATATTCAGGGCGAACGGAAGATTTGGCTGGCTTCTTGGATATATAATCACAGGCTTTGTGCTGTATCTGCTTGTTAAATGCACTCCGAAAAAGCTGGCTCCTTTGCTGCTGGCAGTTCTGCTGACAGTTCAAGTGTATGATATGCGCGGAGTGATAGCAGAGAAGAAAGCTTATTTTACAGGAGAGAATGTTTATTCTGAAAGCCAAAGTGTGGGAACTTTGCTGAAATCCACATATTGGGATAAGGCGGCAAAAGAATTTGACTGTGTATGCCGGTCCTATCTGCCGGTGGACAATAAATGTATTGAAATTGCCCGGAAATTTGCAAAACAGGGTAAAAAAGTAAATACTGGTTTTGAGGCCAGAGTGAATACAGAAGCGTTTAACAATTTGACAGACCAGCTGTATAACCGAATTATCAAAGGTGAACTGGAAGAAAATATTGTTGTGCTGTTTATTGAATTGGATGATGCATTGACAGACGCAATAAAAACACATGGCTACTCCATAGTATTTGAAGACAATATCTATGCTGTGTTCAATAAACAAAAAGGATAGGATTATGAGCAGAACCAAGAAAATAATTTCATTGTTGCTGTCTGTGACAGTCTGCATATGCGCGCTGTTTGTGTATGAAGTTAACAAAGAACATCACTACGCCCCGAAAACAGCTGAAATCATCATAGCTGAAAACCGGATAAATGACAGCACTTTTATTCTGCAGGATGGCACTGTGGACTTTGCCCTTGCAGACCACATCACCTTTGTGTCTGATGTGGAAAATGGCACTGCCAATCTTGAAACCACCAAAAAAGTGTTTGGTTTTTATGAATGCGAAATCAACCGCGTTATTGATGAATATCTGCCGGTGGTGGCTTATTCTGTGGCAGACGAAACCATTGCCACAGTAAAGCGGGAAGGAACTGTCACCGCACTGTCAAAGGGGCAGACATCGCTGACTGTAACCGCAGATGAAATATCCGTTGAAATTCCTTTCACCGTATACAAAGCTGTGACAACAGACCGGCTGGAACAAGATATTGTACTGCTGAAAGGAGACAGGGAAACCCTTGTGAAGCTGGGGGATTACGAAGTGCCCCGGGCCCGGTTCCATTCTTCTGATGAAAATGTGGCGACTGTGGACAAAACCGGCGCAGTAACTGCAGTAGGCAAAGGCAAAGCGGAAATTTACACATATAAAAACGGAACAGAGATAATTTCCACAAAAGTGACAGTAAAACAGCCTGTTGAATCGTTAAATATGAAAAACATCAATGTTTATGCCGGGCAGTCTGTAACATTGAAGGCCACTTATGCCCCGCAGAATGCTGATTACGGCACAAAAATCAGCTATTCATCATCCGATTCATCTGTTGCCGCTGTCAGCGGAAATACCCTGACCGGCATAAAAGCAGGTGAAGCAGTGATAACAGCCACTTCCGGCAACGGCATTACAGCCCAGGCAAAAGTGATTGTAACCAGTCCGCCACAGGCAAAACCCACAGTCACAACCATTTCAAAAGCAGAATTTGACGGCTACGGCGGTGAAAAATATTCAGACGGCTCACCTTATGTTTCATATTTCAAAATAAGCTTTGACCAGCCTGTTGCCAGTTTCAGAATCAATTATGTAACCGACAACGGAAACAGCATACAGACAGGCTCTGCCATTTACAACAACGCATCTGTGCCGGCAGACAGCCCACTTTACTTTGCAGTCTGCGTCAACACCAGCGATGTTTTTGCCACAAGGGGCTTTTCCTTTGTGAACAGGGATGGCAGCGTAAAGCGTTTCTGGCTGCACTTCAGCGGCAGGGACGGCAGTGTGACATATAATGAATACAGATAAATTCCGCCCTTCATATTTACAAAACCGGAATTATGTAATATATTAAAGACAAGAACTTGTGCAACGAAAGGAAAAGTATTATGGCAAGACTGGTAAAAGGGGACAAATTCCCTGATTTTAAAGTAAACACTATTTTTGGCAGAGACCTGATGGAAGGTCTGACAATCAAGGAAATCACAGGCGGCAAACCGACAATGTTCTGGTTCCTGCGCTATATGGGCTGCCCGCCATGCAGACTGGATGTGCATCTGCTGACAGTGAAAAAACCGGAATTTGACGCAAAAGGCGTGAATATCGTGGTTGTAATGCAGTCAAAACCGGAAATTGTGCAGAGAGATATGATTGACAAAACACTGCCATTCCACCTTATCTGTGACACAGAACAGGAACTGTACAAAACTCTGGAACTGGGCGAAAGAAAACCGGGCTGGAGAGATGAAATGACAGAAGCAGACAAGGCAAAACAGAAATATAAAGCAGATATTCTCAACGAAATGGGCATTGTTCACGGCGAATACGAAGGCAACGAAGAACAGGCACCTGCCTGGTTCTGGATTGACGGCGATATGACTGTAATCGAAGCACATTACGGCAAATATACTTCTGATATGCCACTGGCAGACGAAGCTCTGGCAAAACTCTGATAATTTTACGCAAAAGCGGGGCATTGCCCTGCTTTTTCTTTTCCTCAAATTGGTTTTGTGCTTCAGTCACATAAATATTGTGCAGGACAGCAGCATAATTTATAATTTAGATATGTAAAACAGATTCCACACCGATATCAGGAGGATTAAGGATGAAAAGACGAATTATCAAAATAAATGAAGAACTATGCAACGGCTGCGGCATCTGCGCCGGCGCCTGCCACGAAGGCGCAATAGGTATGGTGGACGGCAAGGCAAAACTGCTGCGTGAAGACTACTGCGACGGGCTGGGAGACTGTCTGCCGGCCTGCCCTGTAAACGCAATTTCCTTTGAAGAAAGGGAAGCGGCTGCCTATGATGAAGCTGCTGTAAAACGGGCAATGGCAGAAAAGGGCGCCCCATCCTGCAATTATGTGGGCAGTGCCGCCACCACAGCCAGCCGGCTGATGCAGTGGCCGGCACAGATAAAACTGGTGC
>JAFULT010000078.1 GCA_017483145.1 Oscillospiraceae bacterium
AGGAAGAAATGCAGAAAAAACTGGCAGGCATCAGTGCCAACTCACGGCAGACAGCCTATTATGCAGGCCAGTCTGCAAAGGACCTGAACTATATGAACCGTATGAACTATCTCAGCGGCAATTATGCAAATTACTACGACAATTCAAGACCATAAATAAAAAAGCGGCTTTCCAGCCGCTTTTTTATTTGCTTATTCCATTGTCATTTCATTGAATCGTAAAAATGTGCAGTCGTTTTCTGTCATCACATCAAAATAAACAGCAAAATTATATTCTTTTTCTGCTTCTGGGTTTTCAGCGTGGATATTTACCCTTATCCTGCTGTCTGATACATATTCTGCAGAAATATCCCTTACCTGCGGGCCAAAGCCCCAGCCTATTTCAGTAGGGTTGGTATATGTCATTGTTTCGCTGTTGTAGTCCGTGGTAGGTACAAACCAGTTTTCAAACCCGTACAGCTGATATGCTATCATCTGTGCGTGGTTCAGGTGGTACACTATATCGTCGCTTTTGTCGTTTACATATTCTGCAAGTTTTTTATATGGATAGTTTTCGTTGTAGTTTCCACTGTTTTCAAATGTGAAGGTGTAGTTTGTCTGAAACAGACGGATTACATTTTCCGGCTTTACATCCGCCAGCTTGTAGTTTCCGGAACGGCCAAATTCCACCATATGTTTTGCCAGTACAGCTGCTATGTCCGGCAGTTTTTCGCTTTCCATATTTGCCATAGGATATGGCTCTGTCTGTGGCGGAGTGATATTGTATTTGTTGGCGGTATACTGCCAGCCATTGGCTGTCTGCTTTGCCTGCATAACACGCCGGTGGCTGTTGCCGTTATAATAATGTGCGGTATATTCCACTGTAATACAGCCGTTTTTTTCACTGTAACCGGTGATGTCTACAGGTGTCTTTGGCGGTTCGTGAAAATAGGTGTCAAATACATACACATTGTGTTCTGCCACATAATTGCCTGTATCCCTCAGAAAATCTGCTTCTACCCCAAAGGTATCACAAAGGTGCTTTTCATATATTTCAGCCGGTACAGCCAGATAATCTCTCTGATAAAATTCCACCGTACCATACAAATCTATGAATTTATCAATATCCTTGCCTATAATGCAGTTTTCATAATATGAGTGCCGTCTGTAAGGCAGGGTGCCGTCTCCACTGTCCAGATCCCAGTATATCATGTCGCTGTATGCCAGGTCATACAGCAGCTTTTTTGCGTGTAATGGCGCATTGCCGCCAACTGCCTCTTCTTCCCGTGGTGTAGGAACAGGCTGTATAATCTGTGAACTTTCATTTATGGTGTTACTGCTGCTGTCTGCCGCAGGGCCGCCTGCACAGCCTGTCAGCAGGGCAAAACACAGAATTATTGATGTCAGTTTTTTCATAATGCACCTCCCGGATTGGTTTCAGTATAGTCCATACAGATTCAAAAAGCAATAAATGTGACAGTTCTCTTATTTTCCATCCAATTAATAAAAATTTATCTATTAATTTTGCAAATAGTCTTTTACTTGTTATAAAAATGTGATAAAATATAATTAACTATGTAAATACAACTAATAAGGAGAATACCTATGTCAGTTTTAATTATAGCAGAAGCAGGCGTAAACCATAACGGTTCCTTTGAACTGGCCAAAAAGATGGCAGATGTTGCAAAGGCAGCAGGTGCTGATATTGTAAAATATCAGACAGCTGTGCCGGAACTGGTTATCAGCCGCTTTGCACCAAAAGCAGAATATCAGAAAGACACAACAGGCGAAGCTGAAAGCCAGCTGGAAATGGTGCGCAAGCTCCACTTCGGTTTTGAAGAACACCGCCAGCTGAAAGAATACTGTGATTCTATCGGCATTATGTACCTGTCCACTCCTTTTGATATGGATTCTATCGACTTTCTGGCAGAACTGGACATGCCTGTGTGGAAAATTCCATCAGGTGAAGTTACAAACCTGCCTTATCTTGAAAAAGTGGCAAAACTGGGCAAACCTGTAGTAATGTCCACAGGTATGTGCGAAATCAGCGAAATCAAAGACGCTCTGGAAATTCTGGAAAAGAACGGCGCAGGCGAAATCACAATCCTGCACTGCAACACAGAATACCCGACACCGCTGAAAGATGCAAATGTAAAAGCCATGCTGGATATCAAAAACAATTTCGGCACAGCTGTTGGTTATTCTGACCACACTCTGGGTCTGGAAGCACCTCTGGCCGCAGTTTCCCTGGGTGCAACAGTTGTGGAAAAACATTTCACACTGGACAAAAATATGGAAGGCCCTGACCATCAGGCATCTATGAGCCCGGATGAACTGGTTGCTCTTGTAAAAGCTATCCGCAACACAGAAATCGCCCTTGGCGACGGCGTGAAAAAAGTTACAGAATCTGAAGCAAAGAACAAGGATATCGCAAGAAAATCCATCGTTGCAAAAGTTCCTGTAAAAGCAGGCGAAGTTTTCACAGAGGACAACATCACAGTAAAACGCCCTGGCAACGGCATCAGCCCAATGCGCTGGTATGAAGTGCTGGGTCAGGTTGCAAAACGCGACTTCTCCCTGGACGAACTTATTGAACTGTAGTTTATAATAATTATGTTTGCGCAGGGGCGCTTCACGAATCTCCCTGCAAACGGGCGAACACAGTTCGCCTCTACGGACTGTGGGATACCCTGTCACTGCGTAGGGGACGATGCCCACATCGTCCCGTTGCGGTTTGCCATGTCCGGCGCCGAAGGTGGCGACTGTGTGCAAATGGCCGCTTTCGTGGATAGCGTAGCGACTGAATGGTTTTGCCGCAGGCAAAAACGCGAGCCGGTCCTGCGAGCGTAGTGGTGCGGCCAAGCAAAGACAGTGCCCACATCGTCCCGTTGCAGGCAAGGCAAAATAGGCCTCCCGGACATCCCGAGCTGCGTATAAAATCTACAATCCACCCAAAAGGATTTTTACAATATGAAAAAAATTATGGTTGTCACTTCCACCCGTGCAGACTATGGTCTGCTGCGCCCGGTGGTAAAAAGAATATATGACAGCGACAAACTGGAACTGTGCCTTGTTGCCACAGGCACACATCTGATGGAAAAATACGGCAACACTGTGGAAGAAATCGAAAAAGACGGCTTCCCTATAGCTCACCGCGTGGATATTATGAAATTCGGCAGCGGCGAATATGAAACAGCACAGACCATTGCATATACAGTACAGGCTTTCAGCGAACTGCTGATGAAAGACCGCCCGGATATGATGATTGTGCTGGGTGACAGGTATGAAATCTTTGCAGTTGCCACAGCGGCGGCCACCCTGTCCGTGCCGCTGGCGCATATTTCCGGCGGCGATGTGACTGTAGGCGCAAAGGATGATTTCTACCGCCATTGTATTACAAAAATGGCAAACCTTCATTTCCCATCCTGCCCGGACAGCACACAGCGCGTTATCCAGCTGGGTGAAAACCCTGCCACAGTTTACAATGTGGGTGGTCTTGGCAATGAAAACATCCACAATGTGCCGCTGTTGAGCCTTGAAGAACTGGAAGAAAGCCTTGGCTTTGAAAATCTGGTGCCTTTTGCGCTGATTACCTATCATCCGGAAACACAGAAAGGCACAAAACCTACTGATGAAATGGCAAAAATGCTGTCTGCCCTTGATGAAACAGACATCAATCTGATTTTTACAAAATCAAATGCAGATGCAGGCGGTGAAGAGCTGAATAAAATGGTGGATGAATACTGCCAGAAGAATTCCCACCGCGCAAAGGCATTTTTCTCCCTTGGCTTAAAACGCTATCTGTCAGCTATGAAATACACTTCCCTGGTACTGGGTAACTCTTCATCCGGCGTGGTGGAAACCCCTGCCTTCGGCACACCGACTGTAAATATCGGCGACAGGCAGAAAGGCCGTTTTATCGCAGAAAATGTAATACAGACTACAGGGGAGACAGACTCCATCCTGGCAGGTATCAGACGTGCCCTGTCTGACGAGCACAAAGAAATCTGCAAAAATGTGACAAACCCATATTACGCCGGCTGTATCGCCAGCGAAGAAATAGTAAAAACCGTAACAGAATATGTTTACGCACCACATAATACAATCAAAACATTTTATGACTTATAAAGGAGAAAAGCTATGAAAGCACTTATCGTAGGTCTTGGCTCAATGGGCAAAAGACGCATCCGCCTGCTGAAAGGTATCGACCCAACTGTTGAAATCATCGGTGTTGATATGACAGCCCAGCGCCGTGAACAGGTGGAAGAAATGGGTCACAAAACATACTCCAGCATCACAGAAGCAGCAGCAGAAAAACCTGATGTTGCATTTGTGTGCACAGCTCCTGTTTCCCACTATGTAATCATCAAGGAACTGCTGGAAAACAGCATCAACACTTTCACAGAACTGAACCTTGTAAAAGACGGTTATGAAGAACTGATGGGTCTGGCTGAAAAGAACAATACTGTTCTGTTCCTGTCCAGCACAATGCTGTACCGCGGCGAACTTACATACATTGACGAACAGGTAAAAGCATTTGACAAACCTGTTACATACATCTATCACGTTGGTCAGTACCTGCCGGACTGGCACCCATGGGAAAGCTACAAAAACTTCTTTGTAAGCAACAAACGTACAAACGGCTGCCGCGAACTGTTCGGCATAGAAATGCCATGGATTCTGCGCACATTCGGCCCTGTAAAAGACCTGTACTCTGTTTCTGACAGACTTACAAATCTGGAAATCGACTTTGACGACAGATACTTTGTAACTCTCACACACGAAAACGGCACACGCGGCGTGATTATGGTGGACATTGTTGCACCAAAGGCTGTGCGCAACCTTGAAGTTATGGGCGAAGGCCTGCACCTGTTCTGGGAAGGCAACCCTAAAGCCCTGTACAAATTCAACAACGAAACAAAAGAAAAAGATTTCATCAACACATACGAAACATTTGAACACGACAGCCGCTATTCCGACAACATTGTTGAAAATGCATATGTTGATGAAATGCAGAACTTCCTGAATGTGGTTGCAGGCAAAGAAGAACCAAAATATTCTTACGAAAAAGACCTGTACACAATCAGCATTATGGACAGAATCGAGGGCATTGAATAATGAAAGTTTTATTTGTAGGTATCGGCTCCATCGGCACACGCCATCTGCGCAACCTGCACACAGTTGCAGCTGAAAGAGGAATTGAACTGGATGTAACAGCCCTGCGTTCATCCCCACGTGCCCTGACGGAAGATGTGGCAGCTCTTATCAATAATCAGATTATGCAGCTGGACGACACAGTTTACGACCTGGCATTTATCACAAACCCAACCACTCTGCACTACAATGCGCTGAAAGACCTGAAAGGTAAAGCAAAATTCTTCTTTATCGAAAAACCGATTTTTGAAGATTCCATCTACGATATTGATGAACTTGGTCTGACAGACGACAACGCTTATGTTGCCTGCCCTATGCGCTACTGTGGCGCCTATATGAAGCTGAAAAAAATCCTGAAAGACGAAAAACCATTCTCTGTAAGAATCATCTGTTCCAGCTACCTGCCAGGCTGGCGCCCAACACAGGACTACCGCAAAAACTACTCCGCTATCAAAGCTCTTGGCGGCGGCGTAACTATTGACCTTATCCACGAACTGGACTATATGACAGACCTGTTCGGCTTCCCTGTGGAAAGCTACAACTTCAAAGGCACATACTCCAATCTGGAAATTGACTCTGACGACCTGTCTGTTTACATTGCACGCTATCAGGATAAACTGTGTGAAGTGCATCTGGACTACTTTGGCCGTGAATACCGCCGCACCTGTGAAGTGTTTGTGGCAGACGGCACAATCGAAGCAGAATTCGGTCAGGGCAGCGTAAAACTGGCAGACGGCACAGTTATCAACTGCAACGAAGAAGCAAATATGCGCTTTGTACGTGAAATGAGAAACGTGCTGGATATTATGGCCGGCAAGGCTGAAAACATCAACACACCAACAAAAGCCAACAAAGTGCTGGCACTGACACTGGGCAAGGAGGCATAATATGAAAAGAGTTCTTATTACCATCTGCGGCCGTGCAGGCAGTAAAGGCTTTAAAAACAAAAATCTGAAAACCTTCCTTGACAAACCACTGGTTTACTACACACTGGCATCATCCTTTAACTTTAAAGATAAAGTGGAAGATGCACAGGTGGATGTATGTCTGAACACAGACAGCCAGGACCTGGCAGACCTGGTGCTGGCAAAATATCCGGAAGTTTACTTTATCCGCCGTCCGGAAGAACTGGGTGGTGACACAGTGCCAAAAATGGCTGTTTTCCAGCAGTCCCTGGCATATATGGAAGAAAAAACAGGCGAAAAGTATGACTATCTTATCGACCTTGACATCACAAGCCCATTGAGACAGATTCACGATGTGCTGGGCGCTTATAAACTGAAGATTGAACATCCGGAAAGACAGCTGTCCATTTCCGGCTGTCCATCCCGCCGCAGCCCATATTTCAATATGGTTAAAGAAGAAGACGGCAAAATCAAAAAAGCTATCGACAGTGTATGGTATACAGCACGCCAGCAGGCACCTGCAGTTTATGACCTTAACGCGTCTATCTATGTATTTGATGCAGACTTTTTGAAAAACAACACAACCGGCAACATCTGGGAAGCAGACTGGGTGCTTTATCAGATGAAAGACACAGCTGTGCTGGATATCGACAGCGAAGAAGACTTTGAAATGATGCAGCTTATCGGCGGCTACCTGTTTGAAAAGGTTGAAGGCTTCAAAGCAGTTAAAGATTTAATCAGATAATTTTATTAAAGACGGGGCAACCCGTCTTTTTGTTTTGCTGTGTAAAACGTAGGGTACGGCCTTTGGACGTACCGTTGCCGGTTCGCCATGTCCGATGCCGCAGGCATCGACTGTGTGCGAATGCCCGCCGCAGGGGAACGCGGGCAAGGCAAACAGGCCCCCGGACGTCCCATTGCCGGCGGTTTATGTACACACAATTATATGTAGGGGAGGGCTTCCACGCCCTCCCTTTTGCGGGCGGTTCATGAACCGCCCCTACGGAATATGTGCAAAACAGGAATGCGTAGGGGACATCCCGTTGCCGAGGGGGTTATTCATATGCAATTATGCGTAGGGGACGGGTTTCCCGTCCCGTTGCCACATCACCCTGTAATGACATTTTTCTCCGCATATGCTACAATAAAACTGTCCCCATAAATAACAGCAACAGGTTAATTATACAGATGTGATATGATGAAAGACGAAAAGATGATATCAGGCAGGGAAGACATATTTCCG
>JAFULT010000079.1 GCA_017483145.1 Oscillospiraceae bacterium
GACTGCAATTGCGCACATATACAGACCAAGGGCAGTTTTTGCAGCTGACGGGAATTTTTTCATTGCCAGCAGGCATATTGCAGTTACAACTATTGTACACAGTGTGATTGTTTTACACTCTGTGCTTACAGAGACAATTTCCGCAGATTCTGCAGCAGCAAATGCCATTGCAAACAGGGGCAAACCGGTCAGCAGTGTTTTTACCGCTGTAGAAAAGTCCAGCCTATCCAATGCTTTTCTGCATATCACCAGCATAAGGAAGGCATATGCATAGGTCTGTCTGTTGTGAAAGCCCTGCGGTGCGGAAAATCCGTGCCATACATAGCCCAGAATCCTGAACATAAAGCCTGCAGCCATAAATGCAAAAAACAGCATGGTAACAATTTTTTCTTTTCGGTCAATTTTCCTGTTCAGCAGATATGCCGCCAGCAGGAAAATACATACAACACTGCCCACCAGATGGGGGGTGTATTCAAATGCCATACCGCCTTCAAAAAAGGATGCCGGCAGGGTGAGAATATCATAAGGCTTTACCGCCGTCCAGGACGAGATTGTATCATCGCCGAATTTACCCTGTGTGAGAAGGAAAAATGACGGCAGCAGCACCGGTGCACTGAGCATAAGGCCTATTGCGGCGTAAAACGCCATTGTAAAAGCTTTTTTTATGGCAAGAGCGATTTTAAAGCCGTGCTGAAGTATAAATCTGTACACAAACCAGCACAGCACAAAAATTGACGACATATATGCTATGTAATAGTTTGATACAAGGCTGTATACATAGGCAAACAGGAACAGTCTGCCGCTTTTTCCGTCCATTATATGCTCTGTGCCAAGGATAAGCAACGGCAGCAGTGCAAAGCAGTCAAACCACAGGATATTGAAGTAATATCTTGTGAAGAAAGGGTAAAATGTGTACATCAGTGCAACGGCAACATTGAAAAGGCTGTTTTCAAAATGCCGTGACAGGTAACAGTACATATTTTCTGCCATAAACACCGCTCTTGCAACAAATATTGCAAACAGGGCCATTTCTATATTTTCCGGGCGGAAAAGATAAACTATAAGATTAAAGGGAGAAAAAGCATAGTAGGACAAAAGTCCGAAGGTCTGCCCGCCAAAGCCCTTTGTAAGCGAAAACACTTTTTCAGCCCATGTGCTGTTTCTGAAAAACACCAGGAAATTTACATACTGTGTGGCAAGGTCAGAGAACAGATTTGAATTGTCACCAAATGGAAAAATTCCGCTTTTCCAAAAGCAATAACACATTCCCCCAGCTGTAAGAAAAGCAAGGATTACTGCCGGAACAATCTTGTTGTAATCAAGGTATTTTTTCTTTATATCACTCATACTTTATCCGGTTCTGTTCCAAAATCCTCTGCAGCCTTTTTCAGGGCATCTTCAAATGTGCCTTCAATAATCTGTGCCGGGCCGCTTATCATAAGGTTGCAGGCACCGCTTTCAAAGAATGCGCCGTTGTCGTCTCGCCAGAAAGGTGCATCGTAATGGATGTTGCCGATGTATTTTTCATAGCAGGGACGGGTGTCGTCCATAAAGCCATACAGCTTTTTGCCCTGTGTGTAGGCATAGCCCAGTTCAAAGCAGGTGCCGCCGTCCGGTTCCCAGCCGCGGAAATTGTTCACATTGGCGATAACAAGGTCGCAGTTGTTTATGTAGTTGATGTTGTTGTAGAAAATCTGTTTTGCCGCTGACTGTTTGCCCTGTGAAAAATCAATTTCTGCGCCCATAGGGTGACCGATTACAGGGGAAATGCCTTCAAAGCCGTATTTTTCGCACAGGTCCAGGGCAGCCTGTGCCAGTTTCTGTCCATCCGGCATAAAGCATTCAGGACCAGCAATATATACTATAGGTTTTTTGGCCATATAAATATCCTCTTATTCTTCGTCCTGTGGACCTTTGTTTTTGCGGAACCGGTTCAGTTCGCTTTCTGAATGGTCATAGCCTATTGGCAGAATCTGTGTAACTTCCACAGCTCTGTCCCTTGTCCACATTTCCGGAGTGGTGGAGATTGTAAAGCCACAGCCGTTGTCTGTTGTCCATTCACCCGGATTCTTGCGTGGGAATGCCAGCATTGACAGCAGCAGTACAATTACACCGCCGTGGGTAACAGCTGATGCTTCGTGTATGCCGCCACGCATCATATCCATAAAAATCTGGTCCAGTGCCAGCACCACACGCTGTGCAAAGTCTGCACTGGCTTCACCGCCGGCAGGCTGGTAGCCGCTGTCAGGGTCCAGCCATTTTGCAAAGTTAGGGTCAATTGTCATCAGTTCCTGGAAAGTGCGGCCTTCAAATTCGCCGAAATGGCATTCACGCAGGTCTGCAATAATTGTATAATCGTGGTCAGGATAAATAATTTCTGCAGTTTCAATGGTTCTTTTCATAGGGCTTACATACAGTTTTTCCGGCCATGGAAAAGTGAATTTTTCTCTCAGCATCACCAGACGTTCCCTGCCGGAATCGCACAGCGGGCTGTCTGTGCCGCTGCCAAGATACTGACCCAGAAGATTGCCTTCTGTCAGTCCATGACGGATAAGGTGCAGTTTATAGCTTCTCATTTTTATGTCCTCCGAATGTGGTTATTTTACAATATATTTTGTTATTTTTGGTCTAAAATTGCTATTTACAATTAGTTTTTTCTGGGTTATAATTTACAAACAGTATTAAATCGAGGGGAAAATCATGAACAGTTTCAGCCGTATCATAACTTTATTACGCAAAGAGAAAGGCATTACACAGAAGCAGGCAGCTGCCGATCTGGGTATCAGCCAGGCTTTGCTGAGCCATTATGAAAAAGGGCTGAGAGAATGCGGTCTTGATTTTCTTATCAGACTGTGTGATTACTACAATGTTTCCAGCGATTATATCCTGGGCAGAAGCCCGGACAGAAGCGGCGCTGTGCTGACTGTAAACGACCTGGAAGGTGCTGAAACCGTGAAGGACAGCCACTATTCCGGCAGCGTACTTCCGGCTATGAACAAAAGACTGGTTTCCTCTTCTCTCAATGTGGTGTACGATATGCTGGCAAAGGCCGGCAACAAGGAACTGACCACAAAGGTGAGCGACTATCTGATGCTGTCTGTGTACAGAATGTTCAGAAAACTGTACCGGAGCGAAAAGAAAAACAGCCGGAGTATGTTCAAGGTGTCTTCCGCTTTGTTTGAAGGCTACACAATGTCTGCAATGGAAAAAACCAGTGCTGACATCAACCTGCTGCTGGCTGACAAGGCTGTGGCAAAACAGGTTGGCGATGCATTTGAAATGACCGGAGAAAGCATTTCTGCCGATTATCCGAAGCACGCAACAGGCCTGCTGAACACAGTAAAAACAGCTGAAGAACTGATAAAATAATACCGATGCGAAGCACCGCTTATGTGGTGCTTTTTTTATTTTGTCAGAACCCGAAATAAAAAGGCGCATATATATTTTATTATATCAAAACAGCGGTTAAAAAGTCTATAATAATGTTGTTCAAAATGATTTATATAAAATTAATGGCAAAAAATAGTGACTTATCCTTTTTATGGGTATATAATGTTATCATATTTTTACAGAGAGAAGTGAGAGAAAATGACAAAGGGTAAAATTCACCACGCCTGGTTTATACTTATAGTATGTCTGGGCATAATGGGCGGTCTGGTAGGTATACTGCTGAACTGCACAGGTATTATTTTTACAGAAATTATCAAGGAATTCGGTTTCCGCACAGGGGACCTGTCCATTTACTATTCCATCCGTTCACTGGTAAGGGCAATGGCACTGGGGGTTGTAAGCGGCCTGTTCTTTAAAAAGAATTCCAAAAAAGTGCTGATAGGCTTTACAATGGTAACCTGTCTGGCATATATGAGTATGGCATTTTATACACAACTGTGGCAATGGTATATTTCTGCCGTGTTTATCGGCATAGGCACAAGCTATACAGGTATGTCCATTTCTGTTCTTTTGGCCAACTGGTTCCACAGCAAGAAAGGGCTGGTTATGGGGCTGGCAATGTCATCTTCCGGTGTGCTGGGGGCAGTGGTAAGCCCGCTGTGCTCAAAGCTGATAGAGCTGACAGGCTGGCGCGGTGCCTGTATCACAATGGGGCTGATTACAATGGTGGTGGTTTGTATACCGGCAGCACTGTATCTGGTGCTGACGCCGGAGGAAATAGGCATGAAGCCATATGGCTGGAGTGAAAACCCTGTTGAAAACGCAAAAAATGAAGTGGCAAAAATAAACTATACTGTGCCGGGATACATCTTCCCTGCCTGTGTGGCAATTATATGTCTGGCCTGTCTGATAGGCGCAGTGCTGAATCAGCTGCCGCTGTATTCTGCCGGCCTGGGCTATGCTGTGTCCACCGGCGCAATGATTACCAGCTTTGCAATGTGGGGCAATGTTATGGGCAAATTGCTGACAGGCTGGCTGGCCGACAAGGTGGGGCCGTACAAGGCGCTGACAGTTACATTTGTAATGGTAATTATCTCTATGGTAATGTTTATATTCTGCACAGGCAGTGAAAACCTGCTGTATGCTGCCAGCCTGCTGCTGGGCACCATCTACGCTGTGGATGCCAATGTGCCTCCGCTGCTGTTTATGGATGTGTACGGTGCAGACTATACAAAGCATCTGAAAAATTTCCAGACAATCAGCTTTGCACTGGGCACATTTTCCAGCAGTCTGCTGCCATACATATATGACTTTACAGGCAGCTACAATATAATCTTTGTTCTGGGCATTGTGTGGGTTTCAATCTCACTGGCCATGACCTGGTGGCTCAAAGGCTGGGTTGACAGACAGAAAAAAGCATAAAAATATACAGAAACGGCAGACACCAAAAGTGTCTGCCGTTTTTTCATTTAACTGCTGCCCTGCTTTACAGATGCAGGGTTTTATAATCTTCCGTAGTGTTTATATTGCGCAACCGGTCCGGTGAAGACAAATCAACATAATGGGTGTTCAGTCTGTCAGCCAGAGACATAAGGCGCAGGTTGTCCTGCTCTATATGGCACTGCACAAGCGGAAGCACACTTTTGCTGTACAGCCCTGTTGCAGGGTATATCCTGCCGTTACAGCGGGGGATGTTGCAGTCTGCGGACAGGTCTGCCTTTGAGAAAAATTCCACAACTGTGCTTTCTGTGATAAAAGGAGAATCACAGGGCATAAAAAACACAAATTCCTTTCCCGCCGCCTGCAGACAGGCGTGAAAAGCGCCAAGGGGACCTTTGTCCCGGTGAATATCAGCTATTACAGGGTAACCAAAAGGCAAATAATCGTCTTTGTTGGCGGAAATATACAGATTGTCAAACAGCTGTGCGGTGTAAATCAGCCAGTCTGTAAAGGTATAGTCCCCCAGTTTCAGCAGACCTTTGTCTGATCCCATACGGCTGGATTTACCCCCTGCCAGAATTACACAGTCTGCCCTGCGTATACGGGGCATAGCCCTGCGGCGGGTAAGGATTTTCTGCTTTTCTGCGGCGGACAGTTCCTGCAGCCGCTGTGGCCGTATATCTGTTTTTCTGCAGATATAATCAGCCATATGCCGTGCCAGTTTTTCTGCTTTGCTGTCTGTTAAAAAGGCAGTTTCAATCATCGCTTTTGCCGCGGCAAGGTTGCAGGTGCTGTCCCCCCTGTGCCAGCTTTCAAAATCTATGGCTGTGACAGTATCTGTGCCCGGACTGTATATAAAGTTTTTCAGATTTATATCATCAAGGACAACATCCTCTGTATAATCATTGAATTTTATCAGAGTATCAATCAGTTTTTCAAGAATATGGGGCAGCTGCCGGGGCGTTTTTTCAATTGCCTGTGACAGGGTGAGCCCGTCTGTATATTCCATATGTACTGTCAGCTTTTCACTGCCGGTCAGCCGCGGAACAAGGCCAGTGCCCTGCAGCAGGGCAAGGATATATTTTTCCTTGTCACAGGCTATAACACTGCCAAAAACCTTTGTTACTACGCCATTTTTAATAGAAATTTTATTTTTCACTTATCTTTACCTGTACAACATTTTTTGCCCAGCGCGTGGAGAATTCATCATTGTTTACCACCAGCATAAAGCTGCCGCTGTCTTCCGCCAGAGGCCGGCCGCTTTCCTGTGTGATAATATAAACATTGCCCTCTGCCATAATTTCATCGTATGTGAACTGCACTTCATACTGGTCTGCGCACACACCGCTGACAGTTGTGGTTTCTGTAACAGAAATATCCATATCTGCCAGAATATCTTTCAGCTGTATGCCGCTGTAGTTTTTTTCAAAAACATCGCCGTTGCGGCGTCTCATCTGTGTGTCAAAGGTGGTGTATTTATCAGATTCTTCACTGTAATAATACACTTTTTCTTCATTATTCACAATTATCTGCAATTGCTTTGCATCTGCCATTTCTTCCTGTTTTTTCACAGAATTTCTGTTGATAAAAATCAGTACAACAACCACTGCAAAAAGTGCCATTACCCATATGTTTTTCTTGTTTTTCATAATATTTTACCTCTTTGTTTTCATAGACTGTGGAATTCTTTCCATAATTTCGTATGCCATATATCCGCCCAAAGCGCCGGAAAGAATACCGAAGATATAAAAGAGAATAAACGGAACAACCGAAAGATGAAAATACAGCATATTTGTAAATGCGGCACCTGCCAGCACACCTGCGGCACCTGCTGTGGTCATTCTCTGCTGCAAAGGTATTTTGTTGAACAGACCGCTGCACAGCACAATATCAATGGCTACCCCAGGCAGGGTGTATGTGATAAACACCAGTATACCTGCTGTGGCAGATATGCCTGCAGTAAGTGATATAAATGCCTGCACCAGCCCCATAAGTGCCCCAGTGCCTTTTTTGCCCACAAAGGCTGCACCGAACACTATAAACAGCATACTGAAGCCTGCTGTAACACTGCCGCCGGGAATCCTTATAAAATCTGTCAGCAGATTGAACACCGGGGAAACCAGCGGTTTTATGAACATGCCAAATACAGCCAGAAAGGCCATAAGGCATATTTCATATATTGTAAAATACTGTTTTTTCATTTTAATCTCCAAATTTAAAGGGCATACCTGCGAAAAGATATGCCCAAACAGACCTTTCAGCAGAAAGGCCTGCGGTATTTCTTTTCAAATTGCGTGTTGCGTGGAAGGCGAAGGCGTTTCCTTCTTCACCCCGGAAGCCGGTAAAGGCTTCGTCATACAGGCCATGGCAAAGGCTGTAGGCCTGTATGCTCGAAATACAATATTAAATTGTAAGATCTGTTATTTCTGACTTTCTGCCAGCTGCCGGCACTGTTTTACCAGTGAATGTTCATCCGGCACAGGATTGCTGGCATCATCAACCAGCATAAGCGCACCGAAGGAACAGCCGCGTACACAGGCAGGCTCCAGCCCTGCCCTGATACGGTTGATGCAGCCGTCGCATTTTTTCATCTTGCCGTCAGGGCCAAAGGTCGGTGCACCGAACGGACAGGCCATTGCACAGCTGTGGCAGCCGATGCAGTATTCTGTATTGAACAGGGTCAGCCCTGTTTCTTCGTCTTTGTACAGGCAGCCGGACGGGCAGGCTGTAACGCAAGGTGCGTTGTCACAGTGCATGCAGGACATTGAATAGTAATCAATCAGTCCCAGGTCTCTTGTCTCCTGTCTGAAAACCATTCTGAAAGGGCGCACCCCTGTGGAAAGGTCTGTATCGTTCTGGTCCATACAGGCAATGGCGCATGCACCGCAGGCACAGCAACGGGAAATATCAAGTTCAAGTTTCAATGCCATTTTTATTTCCTCCTGATGTAACAGTAAGCACTGCGATAGGCAGGGAAGCCTGAGTATGGGTCCAGGTTTGTGCCGTCCAGAATGCTGTTGATATCCAGTTCACGATAGCCGTGATAGATAAACACTTCGCCCTTCTGCACAGTTGCTGTAGGGATAGCCTTGAATGTAAGGCTGCCGATGTTTGTAACGATTTCCACATCATCACCCAGTTCAATACCGTATTCATCTGCGTCTTCCATACTCATTTCCACAGACGGGTCGTTCAGCAGGTGACGTGCCCAAGGCATATCGTGGAAACGGGAGTGCAGGGCATTTGGAATTCTTGTGCCTGCACACAGCAGGAACGGATATTTTTCTTTGTCCGGGTTGAATGGCGGTGTGTATGTAGGCAGTGCATCCAGTCCCCACTGCGGGTTGTCTGCAATCAGTTTTGAATACAGTTCCAGCTTGCCGGTAGGAGTGTCAAGGCCTTTTTTCAGAGTGCTGCCATAGCGGTATGGCGGTATACCCTGCAGTTTTATCGGATGAGGTGCCGCTTTCAGCTGTTCTATGGTAACAGGCAGGTCCTGAATAATGTATTCAATACATTTTTCATAGCCTGCGCACAGCAGTTCATCGTCCATACCCATTCTGTTTGCCAGCAGGGAAAGAATATCACAGTCAGATTTTGATTCTCCCAGCGGTTCTACAACAGGATTTGTATACCAGATAAACTGACCCGGATAAGTTTTCAGTTCGCCGCGTTCCATAGATGTGCAGGCAGGCAATACAATGTCTGCCCATTTTGCAGTATCTGTCATAAACAGGTCAACATCAACAAAGAAGTCCAGTTTTTTGAAAGCTTCCAGATAATTGTTGTCCCCTGCAAACATTCTGTAGTTCATACCCAGGGCAAATATGGCTTTTACAGATTCTTCGTCCTGGCGCAGTATGTTAAATGCCAGGTCATTTGCCTGCATATCGCCGCGCAGTCTGTACCACAGCGGATGTTCCTTTGCACCTATGGCCGGTTTGCCGCTGTGAGGATATTTTTCCTCCATAAAGTGTTCTTCTCTTGTGGCAAAACCGCAGTCACGTTCCATAAAGGTGTGTGTAATTGGCTTCTGACCGCCCTTTTTGTCAAAGTTGCCTGTGATAACCAGCAGTGACATAATGGCACGGTAGTTCTGCATGCCGTTGGTGTGATGACCCATAGGGGCAGAGCTTTCTGTAATGCAGCAGCTGGAAGCCTGGTGTATCATTTCAGCCGCCTTTATGATATCAGCAGCAGGAACACCTGTCAGTTCCCGGCCTTTTTCCGGCGGGAACTGTGCAACATATTCTGCATATTCTTCATAGCCGTAAACATATTTTTCTATAAATTCTTTGTCAATCCAGCCATTGGCAATAAGCACATTGGCGATGGACAGTGCCAGAGCGCCGTCTGTGCCAAGATGCGGGCGCAGGTGCAGGTCTGCAAGGCGTTTTGTGGTAGGTGTGATGCGCGGGTCAACCACAATCAGTTTCATGCCGCGTTCTTTGCCTTTTTCCATACCGCCCACCATAGGGAAACGGGAGAAATAGCTGTTTGTACCCCAGCCGATAAACAGGTCTGTATTGCCCATATCCTGCAGCATATGGTGCTGTGCAATTGTCTGCCAGGCCATAACGCCGCTGGTAAAACAGCTGGAGGATTCTGTGCCGTAGTTCTGTGTGCCGAAGGCGTTTGCAAAACGGCGGAACATAAAGCGGTACCATTTGCTGTACCCGGAGTAGAAGGCCACCCGGTCAGGACCGTGTTTTTCCCTTATGTCCAGCAGTTTTTCTGCAATTGTATCAATTGCTTCTTCCCAGCTGATTGGTTCAAATTTGCCTTCTCCCCTTTCACCCACGCGTTTAAGGGGTGTAAGAAGGCGGTCTTCCCTGTAAAGATACTGTCTGTTGGCAGCACCCTTGGTACACAGTTTGCCTTTGTTCTGGGGGTGTTCTTTTGTGCCTTCAACTTTTATTATTCTGCCGTCTTTCACATAAACATCCAGCCCGCAGTGCATACCCGGTGTGCAGATATCGCACACTGAATGGCGTATTTCTATGCCGCTTTCTTCCCCGGGAACTTTGCCTTTAATATAGTCTATATTATTTGACATCAGCTTTTCCCTCCATTTTTTCTATAAATGATGGTCTTAAACCTTCTTTGATAAGTATTCCTTTCTGTATTGGAGACAGTTTGGCACTGCCGCCTTCAATAATTCTGTACAGATAGTTTTTAACTGTGCCGCTGATGCGGTAATTGTCCAGGATATTCACACCCACAAGGCCATTTTCGCCGATAACTGCTTCTACATACAGGCCTTTGTCAATGTGGCCGCTGGTTACAACCTGGCCTTTCAGTCTGTTGTCGCCAAAGCCGATAAAGTCCATATCCATAAAATGGGTGATATTGTGCATAAAGTTGCCGTCAAAGCTGGCGGTTGCACCTGCCATATTTGCAC
>JAFULT010000080.1 GCA_017483145.1 Oscillospiraceae bacterium
ATACACGTTTTGATATGAAACTGTGTGATGTTTCTGACTGTGTTGCAAATACAGAATTTGCAGTGTTCAGAAATGCAATCGACAACGGCGGCAGCGTAAGATGTATCGTTGCAAAAGGCCTGGCAGACAAACTGACAAGAAAAGAAATAGACAAACTGACAGATGTTGTAAAAACATATGGTGCAAAGGGCCTTGCCTTTACACGTATGACAGCTGATGCAACATCCTCCAGCTTTGAAAAATTCCTTACAGCTGAAGAAATTGCTGCTCTCCACGCAAAATGCGGCGCCCAGACAGGCGACGTTATCCTGGTTGTAGCCAGCGAAGAAAACAGTGTTGTATATGCAGCACTTGGCGCACTGCGTCTTGCAATCGCCAAAAAATTCGAACTGTTCGACCCAGACCAGTTCAACTTCCTGTGGGTTACAGACTTCCCACTGTTTGAATTTGACAAGGAAGAACAGCGCTATGTAGCAGTTCACCACCCATTCACAATGCCTAAAGACGAAGACATTGACAAAGTTGAATCAGATCCGGGTGCATGCCGTGCAAAAGCATACGATATGGTTCTCAACGGTGTTGAACTTGGCGGCGGCTCTATCCGTATCAACAACCCTGAACTGCAGCAGAGAATGTTCAAAGTACTTGGCTTCACAGAAGAAAGAATGCAGAACAGCTTCGGCTTCCTGATTGAAGCTTATAAATACGGTGCACCACCACACGGCGGTATGGCATACGGCTTTGACAGACTGTGTATGCTGATGGGCAAAAAAGATTCCATCCGTGACGTTATCGCATTCCCTAAAGTACAGAATGCAAGCGAACTGATGACAGGCTGTCCTGATACAGTTGAACAGAAACAGCTGGATGAACTTTACATCGCTCTTATTGAAAAGAAATAATTTCACAAATAAAAATCCACCCGATATAAGGGTGGATTTTTTGCTTATTTAATTATCATTTCTTTCAGTCTTGGGTTGTTTTCAATTATTTTTACAAGAAAAAGACCCAGTACAAAACAGCTCAGTGCCTGTCCAATAGCCACAGAAACTGCCTGTGCGGCAAAGATAACAGGATGAAATTCTCCGTTTATCATTATACAAAGTTCCCAGCCCACCACAATAGCGTTGATAATAACAGGGGGCAGGGCAGAAAGTATTGGCAAACCTTTAAATCGGATATTTCTGAAAAGGTATGTCAGCAGTGCTGCGGCAAAAGTTGCTGCAGTACCAAAAACAATATCGAGACTGCCCAGGATATTTGCACCTGTGGCAAGTCCCACAAGGTTTGTCAGAAAACAGCCTACAGTCACACCCCATATATTGCTGATGCCAAATACAGGCAGCAGGGTAAGAGCTTCGCTCACTCTTGCCTGTACAGAACCAAATGCAATCGGTGCCATAACAAGACTGATTACTGTATAAAGTGCGGCTATCATAGCCTGTTTTGAAAGATTGTTTGTTTTTTTCATATAAGTATGTGCCTCGAAAATTAAAATGCCGTGGAAGCTTTCCACGGCGTTTTATGTGCAAGTGAAAAGCTTTGGAAACTCACAGAAGAAAAGCTTATGAAGGCTTCTGTGTTCGTTATTCACCTGTGTAATAAAGTATGCCTATACTGTGGTTGCCGGCATTTGTGGCCACCGCACTGCCCAGCTCAACAGCCCGCATTGGCGGTACGCCCAGTTCTTTTTCACAGGCGGAATACAGTTCTTTACCGTATTCTTCATCAGTATATCCTATAACGTAATGTTTAGGATCATTTGTTCTTTCTTTGAATTGTCTTATCAGTGCAGGAATAATCATTTTGTCCCCGCGTACTTTGGCCACAACTTTTGTATCGCCATGGTCCATAACAATGATAGGTTTTATGCCCATCAGTTCACCGGCAACAGCAGCAGCTGCTGATATTCTGCCGGATTTTTTCATAAATTTCAGAGTATATGCAGACAGCAGAATCTGGCTTCTGTCAAATTCACTCTGAAGATAAGCCATAATCTGTTTTGGAGTATAACCTTCATCAATCATTTTGTCAGCCTGCATAATAGGCCAGCCGTAAGCAACAGAATATGCACTGCTGTCCATTACTTCAATACGAACCTTGCTGTCAGGGTATTCATCATAGAAAATATCCTTTGCCATAACAGCTGCGTTATAGGTTGCAGATGCTCCTTTGTTGATGGTGACAATAATGATATCAGTTGCACCCCGGCGCACCAGGTTTTCAATTTTTTCGCCATATCTCATCATTGTGATATGGGCAGTAGTTGGAATTTTATCACATTTTTCAAGAATCTTGTAGTATTCCTTATTGGAGATATCTACGCGTTCTTCATAGCTTTTACCGTCTTCTGTAGTCAGATAAAAACCAAGTATTTCCACATTTTTCAACTTGGCTTTAACAGGAATATCACAACCAGAATCGGTTATAATTTTAATATTATACAATTTTGATTACTCCCAGTCATACTTGGTAAGCTGGCCGCTGATTTCAAATCCTTCAAAATCCCACTGACGAAGTATTTCATAAGTGGCTATTGCAACGGTGTTGGATAAATTCAGACTGCGGATATGAGTCAGCATTGGCATTCTTACACAATTATCTTTATTGTTGAACAGAATATCTTCGTCTATACCCTTGTCCTCTCTGCCAAAAACAATATAGCAGTTGTCAGGGTAATCAATATCGGTATATTTGTTCAGTCCTTTAGTGGTAAAATAATAGAATTTGCCATCCGGATTCTTACTGTAAAAATCCTCTGTGCTATCATATAATTGTACACTAAGTTTATCCCAATAGTCAAGTCCTGCGCGCTTTAATTTTTTATCGTCCAATACAAAGCCAAGAGGCCCCACTAAGTGGAGCCTTGCACCTGTTGCAGCACAGGTTCTTGCAATATTACCTGTATTCTGAGGAATCTGTGGTTGAAACAAAACAATATTAATAGTTTTCATTATTTATTTGTCCTGTAAAAGATGTGCTCGTTTAAGGGCAGGCTGCAGCAGATTGAAAAGAATTACTGATACAACCATAGCAATCATAGCATTTGTAAAGCTTGTTGCAGCTTTTGTCAGCAGGATGGCTTTAACAGTTTCCATAGGCTGTTTCATCAGAATAGCTTCCTGGATATAGTTCTTTGTAAGATAACAGATTACATAGCTTATTGCGCCGGCAATTGCAGCAATAATGTTTTTAACCTTTGTCTGCTTGCCCAGGTGGGAAATAAGACCTGCCACAAAGCCCATAACAAATTTATTGATAAATGTAATCCAGAATTCCGGTGCCCATGCAGGATTCAGAAGGTCTACAAACATACTGCCTATGCCGGAAGCAAGACCGCCGGAAACAGGGCCAAACAGCAGCCCGGAAAGGATACACATTACATTGCCCATATGAATCTGTGTCTGTCCTGCGCCAACAGGAATTTTAATGCTTAAAAAGTTTGTTGTTACAAATACCAGGGCGGCCATAACGCCTACAAATGCCAGTTCTCTTACTTTATTCTTTTTCATAAATCACACGCTCTTTTCTTAATCTGTAAGGTATTTAAGCATTGGCTCAATATGAACACCGTATTTTGTGTCATCACCGGATTCATAGGTGTAGGCAACTACTTTTTCTATAAATCTTGCTGTTTTTTCACAGGCTGTTTTCAGGTCTGCGCCATCAAGTGTAAATGCTGCCAGACATCCGCCAAACAGGTCACCTGTACCAGGGTAGGAAGCAGGTATGTAGTTCAGTTCAATAAAGAAAACCTCGTCCTTTTCTTTGTCATAGCCTGTGCAGGCCACACTGCCGTCAACAAATTTTGTACCTGTGATGATTACATCTGCATACATTTTGCCCAGACTTCTGGCAATTTCACTTGCTTCTTCTCTGGTAAACACATCCTGTGTGTACTCTCTGCCCAGCAGAATCAGTGCTTCTGTTGGGTTAGGAGTAATCAGGTCTGCGTGTCTGCACAGCTCCTTGAAACCTTCCACCAGCTCGTCTGTAATGGAAGAATACAGCTTGCCGTGGTCAGCCATAACAGGGTCACACAGCTTCAGCCCTTTTTCAGTCAGTGTGTATGCATCCTTGATTATATCCATCTGTTCCTTTGAAGAAAGGAAACCGCTGAATACACAGTCAAAGGTTGCACCAATCTGTCTGTAATGTTCCAGAGCACCTTTGCAGAATTCTGTCATATCCTGCTTTGCCACAGGACCAAAACCGCCGTAATGTGTGGAGAGAACCACTGTTGGCAGCATAACAGGCTGTATGCCTTTTGCAGCCAGTGCAGGTGCGATAACCGCTGTACTGGAACGGCCCATTGTGGAAAAACTATGTATGCACAAAGCCTTTTTTGGTGTCATAAAAATACCTCTTTGCTTTCTGATTATATTATATAAAATCTGTGATTTATATTAATGTAGATAATGTTAATTATGAAAAATCTGTAAATAAATATTGTTAACAATTTGTTCATATTTAACTTTACAATATATAAATAATATACATTATCTGTCTTTTTTAGTCAATAAAACAGTTAATTAAGGATATATCAATTGATGTTTAATGTTTTGTAATATAAAATGAGATAAAAGGAGACAGGACAATGAGAGATTTTCTTGATACAATGATGTGGTTTACGCTGTATTCGTTGCCGTCATTTTTAATTCAGCTGATAATATGTCTGAAAATAAAAAACAGATATATCAGACTGGCACCTGCCGCTGTATCTGTGCTGGGAATACTTTTGGGTATTGATGCATATTTCAACTTTACAGGCCTGCACCACGGCTGGCACGAACTTGGTGCAGCTTTTATCCTTATATATGTTGGTATATATACTATGGGCATTGCTTTTGGCCGGCTTGCTGCTTTTATCATAAAAAAGAAAAAGAAATAATTGCCAGAATAAATTGCTGTTGTGGTAGCAAAATAAAAACAGTAATTTATAAGAGGTGATACAAATGGAAAGCAGAATGATGAAAGCAGTAAAAAATATGGCCATCGGCGCGGCAGTAGGTGCTGCGGCAATCACAGCAGGTGCAATGTATGTAAATGAAAACAGACAGGCGCAGAAAGCTGTGAACAATGTAAAGCGCACAGGCAAAAAGATTGCCCGTGCCAGCCAGAATATGATGGACGATATGATGGACAAATAAAAAGGAGCAGCTTTTGCTGCTCCCATTTTTTATTTATTTGCCAAATTCGTGTTTGTCTACCAGTTCCTGCAGAATTTTTGCTTTTTCCGGATCCAGTGGGTAGAAAGCTTCTTCTTTGTCCAGTACATTTTTAAAGCCTTCTTTATATGTTTCATAGCTGTTTGGAGCCAGACCTTTTACACTTTCACCAAAGATTGCTGCATATGCTGCCATAGCGATTGTGTATGAACCGTATGGGGAAGCGTGTTCGCCGTCAACAAAGTACATATTGATATCAGGGTAATTGTAGAATACATCTTCAAAAACATTGCCTGCCACTGTCAGCTTTACGTCATATTTTTCACTGAGAGTGTTGTAGATGTCGTACATACCTTTCTGATGGTCAGGGTCTCTTTTTTCAGCCCAAGGCATTGTCTGGATTGGTGTTACACCAAATTTTCTTGCCAGTTCAATAATTTTGCCGCCGTCTTCCAGAGTTTCTTCTTTAGCTGGGCAAGGGGAGTGTGCAGCCTGCTGCATTACAACATAGTCATAGCCGCCCCACATAAGAGCAAATCTCAGGTCTGTAAACTGTTTGAAATGCCAGCCGTATGTTACACCCGGATGTGCCAGCATGCCAACTTCAACATCTTTTCCTTTTTCAGCACAGATATTTTTAAAAATCTGTGGCATATCGTTGAAGAATGTGTGGCTGTTGCCAACGAATAATACTTTCATAAAAACCTCCAAATACCTCAATTATATAAAGTGCCGTTGCACATTATTCCCTGAAAGTGATTGTGCCATCTTCCATATTTTCAATGATTGCAAGACTGTGCAGGTTGTAGCCGTTTTCACGCAGATATTTGCCGCCGTCCTGGAAACCTTTTTCAACCATGATACCGATGCCTTCCACAGTTGCGCCTGCCTGTTTGCATACATCAATCAGACCTTTCATAGCACTGCCTACAGCAAGGAAGTCATCCAGAATGATTACATGGTCATCTGATGTAAGGAATTTTTTGGAAACAGTGATTGTATAATCTTTTCCGTATGTATATGAACGCACCACACTTGTAAACAGATCCCCGTCCAGATTCTGGCTTTTTGCTTTTTTGGCAAAAAGTACAGGCACATCAAAATACTGTGCAGCAATAGATGCAATTGCAATACCGCTGGCTTCGATTGTCAGTATTTTTGTTACAGGCTTGTCTGCAAAAATTTTTTTCAGCTCTTTGCCGATTTCGTTCATCAGCCGGATATCAATCTGATGGTTCAGAAAGCTGTCTACCTTAAGGATGTTTCCTGGTTTTACAACGCCGTCCCGAATAATTCTCTGCTTCAGTAATTCCATGTTTTTACCTCATAAAATAAATATTTCTCTGCTTATAATTATACCTGTAAATTATTGGCATTGCAACTGATTTTGTATTATTTAACCTGTTTGAACATAAGATTTAAAGAGGTGATTTATTTGAAATCAAAACGCATTGCACTTACCGTATATCTTGTAATATTTTTTTCCTGTGTATGGATGTGTTCGGACGAAAGCAATATTTACACACCGGACATCTATGAAACGCAGATTGATAAATTATCCTATCAGCTGAAATACCCCCATATCTATGCTGTTGTTTATTCTCCGTATGCTGTTCAATTGACAGAAGTAGCCACAACAGAAGAAACTGACACAGAGGAAAAAATGGTTTATCTCACTTTTGACGACGGCCCCAGTCCAAGAACAGCGGAAATACTGGATATACTGAAAAAACACGATGTAAAAGCCACATTTTTTGTAGTAAAGGCAAAAGATGAATACACCCCGCATCTGATACGTGCCGTAGAAGAAGGTCATACAATCGGTGTTCACTCTGCCAGCCACAAGTATAAAGAGATATATGCATCTGTAAATGCTTATCTTGATGATTTTACCAGATGTTACAATTATATCTATGACAACACAGGCTATGAACGGACAATTTTCCGCTTTCCCGGCGGCAGTGTAAACAACTACAATGCTTCCACCCGCAAAGAAATAGCAGAAGAAATGACCCGCCGTGGCTACATATATTTTGACTGGAATGTGGAAAGCAACGACAGTTCAAACAACACAGGTGCACAGACTATATACAACAATGTAATCAACGGCTGTAAAGGCAAAAACAGGGCGGTGGTTATAATGCACGATGCAATCAATAAAAAAGAAACAGTGGCCGCGCTGGATAATATTATCACACAGCTGAAAGCTGACGGCTGGCACTTTGCACCGCTTACAAACGAAGTGCGTCCTGTTATTTTCCGTATGAAATAATTTGCTAAAAACGGCTGTTTATGGTAGGATAGAAGTAACTTAATTCGTTTAAATTACAGGAGAAATAAAATGATAAAAATCGGTCTTTTGGGTCATGGCGTTGTAGGTACAGGCGTAGTTGATGTTATCAGCAATAAAGCACAGCAGCTGTTTGAACAGACAGGTGAAACTGTGGAAATCAAATCAATTCTTGTACGTCACGACTATGATGTGGATTATAAAGAAAAATTTGTATATGATTTTGCAGACATTCTGGCTGATGAAGAAATCTCAATTGTGGTTGAAGCCATCGGCGGTACAGACCCTGCTTATAAATATGTAAAATCAGCACTGGAAGCAGGCAAAAGTGTTGTAACCAGCAACAAAGAGCTGGTGGCAAAACATGGTTTTGAGCTGATGAACATTGCAGAAGAAAAAAATATCAATTTTATTTTTGAAGCAGCGGTTGGCGGTGCTATCCCTGTTATCCACGGTGTGAGAAACTGTCTGAAAGCAAACAAAGTAAATTCAATTGCAGGTATTCTCAATGGCACAACAAACTACATCCTTACAAAAATGATTGACGAAAAACAGTCTTTTGATGTGGCACTCAAAGCCGCACAGGAACTGGGCTATGCAGAAGCAGACCCTTCAGCCGATGTGGACGGCATTGATACCTGCCGCAAAATCTGTATACTTGCAGACATTGTTTTCGGCAATCATATCCTGCCTGAAAATGTACATACAGAAGGCATCAGAAATGTAAGAATTGAAGATGTGGATATTCTCAAAACTGTTGGCGGTGCAATCAAGCTGCTGGGTGTTGCAAAGCGCACAGAAGATGACCGTCTGCTTATTATGACAGCTCCACACGTTGTATTCAACCAGGGAATACTGTTTGCTGCAAACGATGTATTCAATGCAGCACAGCTGGAAACAGACAACGCAGGTCTTATGGCTTTTTACGGCCGCGGTGCAGGCAGCCTGCCTACAGCCAGTGCAGTTGTAAATGACATTGTGGAATGTATCTGCAGTGAAGGTACACTTTATCCTGCATGGGGTGACGAAAAACCGGAAGCTGTTGCAGATTACAAATCTGTTCCTATGCAGTTCTATGTAAATGTCAAAGACAATGCCGAAAAAGTAAAAACAGTATTTGAAAATTCAGATATTGTTTGCACAGCAGAAGAAACAGCATTTATCACAGAAAAAATTACAGAAAACCGGCTGACTGAAAAACTGAACGGATTTACAGTAAATTCTGTATTGAGAGTTCTGTAATAATTGTGAATTTCACTAAAAAACAGTATTGATTTTCTATTTGCATACTTATATAAGGTGTGATATAATCTCTTTTGGTTTAAAAGTAAATCTTCACAGCACTTACAATTCTAAGTGCCCTTTTATCAATCGACATAAATGGTTGACTACAAGTTATTCTTGCGGTCAACCATATTTTATGGTATTTTTTCTGGAGGTAGAATATGAAATACGACGTAATAATTATCGGTGCAGGTCCTGGCGGCATTTTTTCAGCATATGAACTGGTGCAGAAAGCCCCACAGCTGAAAGTTGCTGTGTTTGAAGCAGGTCACCCTCTTGACAGACGCCATTGTCCTATAGATGGAGACAAAATCAAAAGCTGTATCAGCTGCAAAAGCTGTTCCATTATGAGCGGTTTTGGCGGTGCAGGTGCTTTTTCTGACGGCAAATACAATATTACCAACGACTTTGGCGGTACACTTTATGAATATATCGGCAAAAAACAAGCTCTTGACCTGATGCATTATGTTGATAATATCAATATGGCATATGGCGGCAAGGGTACAAAGCTGTACTCCACGGCAGGTACAAAATTCAAAAAAGAATGTATCCAGCACGACTTGCATCTGCTTGATGCTTCTGTGCGTCATCTCGGCACAGATATCAACTATGTTGTTCTTGAAAATCTTTACGGCTATCTGAAAGACAAAGTGGATTTCTTCTTTGACACACCTGTAAATTCAGTTGAAAAAACAGAAACAGGCTACAGGGTAATCACAGCAGACAATACATATGACTGTGATAAATGTGTGGTTTCTGTTGGACGTATCGGTTCAAAATGGATGGAAAGGGTATGTAAGGAGCTGGATATTCCTACAAAATCCAACC
>JAFULT010000081.1 GCA_017483145.1 Oscillospiraceae bacterium
CAGTGGAAACAAAAATCTGATACCGATAAAGAATGGAATCCAATACAGATAAAACTGTATTATTGCAAAAACAGACAGATTACATAAAATAATTGCATATAAAAAGGCTGTGGTTGTCCACAGCCTTTTGCTTATTTATCCGGTTTGGTTTCGTTTGGTTTTCTCATTGTAAGGGAGATACGTTTTTTGTTTACATCCACAGACAATACCCATAAATCCACAATATCCCCGACTTTTACCTCTTCGGATGGTTGGCGGATATATCTGTCGCATATCTGGCTTAAATGCACCAGTCCGTCCTGGTGCACACCTATATCCACAAATGCACCAAAGTCAATAACATTTCTTACAGTGCCTTTCAGCTGCATGCCCGGCTTCAGGTCTTCCATTGCCAGCACATCTTCACGCAGCAGCGGGCTTGGCAGGTCATCACGCATATCCCTGCCCGGCTTGATAAGTTCAGCAATGATATCTTTAAGTGTCGGCACACCTGTTTCCAGCTGGGAAGCCAGCTTTTCAATGCCGATTTTTTCAGCGTCTTCAGCCAGGTTTTTAATTCTGTCTGTGCCTATATCATCTGTTGTATAACCTACAGCTGCCAGCAGTTTCTTTGCCACATCATAGCTTTCCGGATGAACAGAAGAAGCGTCCAGCCTGTCTTTTGCACCAGGAATACGCAGGAAGCCTGCACTCATCTGGAATGCTTTCGGCCCCAGTTTGCTTACTTTCATCAGCTGGCTTCTTTTTGTAAACCGGCCGTTTTCTTCGCGGTAAGCCACAATGTTTTTTGCAATTGTCTTGTTCAGACCGGACACTCTTTCCAGCAGAGGGGCGCTGGCTGTATTCAGGTCAACGCCTACTGTGTTTACGCAGAATTCCACCACCCCGTCCAGACTTTCTTCCAGCCTGGCTTTTGGCATATCGTGCTGATACTGGCCGACACCGATTGATTTAGGGTCGATTTTTACCAGTTCTGCCAGCGGGTCCTGCAGGCGGCGAGCAATTGATACAGCACTTCTCAATGAAACATCATAGTCAGGGAATTCAGCAGCAGCCAGCTTTGATGCTGAATAAACAGAAGCACCTGCTTCGCTTACAACCATATAGCTTACTTTTCTGTCCAGCTTTTTCAGCATGGCAGCCACAAACATTTCTGTTTCTTTTGTGGCGGTGCCGTTGCCGATGGAAATAATATCAACTTTATGCTTTTTAATAAGGGATGTAAGCTGCTTTTCAGCCACATCCTTTTTGTGGTTTGGCAGGGTCATATATACCACGCCTGTTTCCAGCACTTTGCCGGTGGCATCAACTATTGCCATTTTACAGCCTGTTCTGTACCCCGGGTCCAGTGCCATACATACTTTATCCTTTACAGGTGGCACCAGCAGCAGCTGGCGCAGATTGTCACCGAACAGCCTGATTGCACCTTCGTTTGCCACATCAGTCAGACTGTTTCTGATTTCTGTATCAAGGCTTGGGTGTATAAGTCTTGTATAACTGTCTGCAATTGCCTGTTTTACCACATCTGCAGATTCATTTCTGCCCTTTATGTAGATTTTTTCAATCTCTGCAATTGCTTCTGCAGCATCAACTGCAATATTTACTTTCAGAAAACCTTCCTTTTCGCCGCGGTTAAGTGCAAGTACACGGTGGGATGCAATTTTGTTTACCTGCTGTGAAAAATCGTAATACTGTGTATACACACTTTCCTTTTCTTCGTCGCCTTTGCTTTCCACCATACCCTTGCGGTTGTACAGCCTTTTCAGCACTGTGCGCACAGCGGTATCGTCAGAAACAGTTTCCGCAATAATATCCATTGCACCTTTCAGCGCATCTTCAGCGGTAAGCACACCTTTTTCTTCGTTGATATACTGCGGCAGAATATCAGCCAGCACAGTCTTTTTGTTCTGCTGCAGGATTGTATCTGCCAGCGGCTGCAGTCCTTTTTCTTTGGCGATAGAAGCCCTTGTTTTTCTCTTTGGTCTGTATGGGCGGTAGATATCTTCCACTTCAGCCAGGGTAACAGCATTGGAAATAGCTTTTTCTGTTTCCTCTGTCATCTTTTCCTGTCCAAGTATGGCGGTGTAGACTTCCTGCTTTCTTGTATCCATGTTGCGCAGATAGGCCAGCCTGTCCGAAATGTTTCTGATTGTCTGGTCGTCCAGTTCACCTGTTTTTTCTTTTCTGTATCGTGCTATAAAAGGTATTGTTGCACCTTCATCCAGCAGTGCCACGGTGTTTTCCACCTGCCACGGTTTTATGGCAAATTCCCTTGCCAGCACCGCACTGATATTGGTGGCAAATTTTGTTGTTTCGCTCATTTAATCCCTCCGGATTTTTTTCTTTATAAACAGTATATATGTCCCATAAACTGCCCAGCCTGCAGCTGTAACAGCCATGCCTGTGCCAAGATACGGGGTCCTGTATCTGAATTCAATGGTGTTGTCACCGGCAGGCACATAAACGGCAGACAGACCGTAGTTTACCTTTTCTATTTCAGCTTCCTGTCCGTTTACATAGGCGGTAAAGCCTTCGTCATAAGGAACAGAGAAGAAAACAAGGTTTGGCTGGTTCAGCATAATTTTGCAGTCAAAGCCGTCACCGGTCTGGTTGAAATAATAGCTGGACATATTTTTTCTTTTAGCCACATCAAGGATATATGTGGAGTAGGTATAGTCAAACAGCTCTGTATGCTGCAGCTGCTGCAGCGGCAGATTGTATTTATCTATAATTTCCTTGTCCACGGCCAGAGCCCTTACCAGCACATTGCCGCGGTTGTTGTCGTTTACTGTTTTCAGATCTTCATAGGTTACATATTTATCATATGCAAAGCCCATGGAGATAAAGTTTGTATTTTCGTAAATGTTGTATGGATAATTGTCAGACAGCAGGGTATAGCCATACAGGTCTGCGTCGGTTTCATAGTTGGAAACTTCCCAGTTTGGCATAACCAGATATTTTACGCTCAGCAGTCCGCGCAGGGCATACAGGTTTGCAGCAGGTTTGGAAGAAACATCCCTTTTCACACCTACTTCCGGATAAAACTCCATAATTGACGGTGTAACTGTGCTGTTGAAAAACTGAATACAGGGCACGCCTGTAAACAGCCCCACATTGTCATAGCAGTTGTATGTGTCCATACGGTAGTTTTTCATCTCATCGCCAAAACCGAATGTGTCCAGTATATTGTAGTTCTGTGGTTTGTAAAGATGGTCGGCATTCCACTGCGGCATTTTTGTCAGCCCCATATGCATTGTGCCAAACAGCATTATCATACTCAGTGCACCGCTCATCAGTTTCTGTGTGTACAGTGGTTTGTCTTTATAATTGCTTAC
>JAFULT010000082.1 GCA_017483145.1 Oscillospiraceae bacterium
ATAAAGACTTCGTCTACAGCCCCCAGAACATAAACCTCTGTAAAATAGTCATCTTTTTCATACTGCTTGTATTCAAGTATAATCTCGTGATACTGACCTGTTTCAGTATTAATTGCCAGTTTTGTAGCTTCTCCAGTATTTTTGGAACACAGTGCGATAATCATATCATCGTATTCACACATTATTTCCATAATACTGCAACCTGCAAGTGCTCCGTTCATCTGCAGCACTGTTTTCTTTTTTCCGTTTTCATATGTATACAATCTGTTTTCCGGCTGGTTGTATATATATGCCGGACCAACAGATGCACAAATGCGTTCTGATCTTAAGCTGAAATCTTTATTTTCAGTGATGTTGCCGCTGTCAACATTATAAAAGAACATTGTGGAATCAACACTGTCTGAAAACAAGTCTGACTGTATCAGAACTATGTTGTTGCCATCTATCCCCACCGATTCAAATTCATAATTTGGAGAAGCCGCCAGTACAACCTGTCCGGAACCCGTATTTATATCCGCCTTTACAAGTACATTCTGTTTTCCTTTTTCTGCAGAAAAATGACGATATATATAGTAAATACTATTTCCATTTTTAAACACAGGATAATACATATCCCCTGCATATTCCAGATTTGTTTTTGTTCTTTCCAATGTATTTTCATCAAATCTGTACAGATATTTCAATGAATTCCCCTGCCGGTCGGTTTCTGTATTGCTTTCTGCAAAAACATATATTTCACCATTACAATAACCTACAGATGCAGGAGTAATACCCTTTTCAAAAAATGTACTGCAGCTTTCCGTACCGTGACTGCAGTTTTCGTCATTACACAAAACCGCCATAGTTTTGGATACCTTGTCAAATTTCATCAACTTTTTACCTGTAAAACCAAGACCGTAATCTGTTCCGTCCAGCAAAAGATATGCTGCATCGCCTCCATCTGCAAAAACAGTTTTATAATCTGTCAGTTGCTGCACCACCGGCTGTTCAGTTTTCACATTATCAACCGACGTACAGCCAGTCATCATAAAGCAGGCAATCAATACTGCACATATATTTATAATTCTTTTCATTACAAATCTCCTTTATGTAGTCAGGTACCTTATGGCTGTATTATATCATTTTTTGCAGGTTCATAAATGACAGAACCGTCACATAACAGGGGTTCTGTATTAAAAAACTGTCACTTTTGGCACAAAATATTTGTTTTTGACCGGCATATAGCTTATAATGATATCAGAATAAAACGTATCAAAACGGAGGTACTTATGAAAAAATTGGCTCTGACAGATTTTTATGACTACACTTTTCTCTCAGGACTGACATTCTCTCCTGACAAAAGCAAGGCTTTGCTGATGACAAAGAAAAGCGACAAGGCAAACAACAGCTATAAAAGCGACCTGTGGCTGTTTGACCCTGTGACAAAGCAGACAAAACAGCTGACAAGTGCCGGCGACGTGGGTATTTTTACATGGCTGAACGATGAAGAAATTATCTTCACAGCTATGAGGGACTCTGCGCTGAAAACAAAGGTGCAGGGCGGCGAAACCTGGACAGCTGTTTACAAACTTTCACTGTCCGGCGGTGAAGCCGTGGAATATTTCCGCCTGCCGGAAATTGTGACAGGTATCAAGGTGCTGGATGATGAAAAGTTTGTGCTGACAATCAGCAATAATTCCAACAGACCCGACATTGAAGCAATGGAAGGTGATGAAAAAGCAAAAGCCCTGGCTGCACAGAAAGCAGAAAAAGACTATGAAGTTATAGACGAACTGCCATTCTGGGGCAACGGCGCCGGCTACACAAACGGCAAACGCAGTGAAATACACATCTATAACAAAGCTGACGGCAGTCTGAAACCTGTTTCTGTTTACCCGCTGGGCAGCAGAGTGACAGATGTGAAAGACGGCAAAATACTGTACATTGTGTCACAGTTTCACAATGGTCTGTCCTGTCTGAAAAACAGCCTGTGGCTGTATGACATTGAAAAAGGCGAAAAAACAGAGCTTATCCCTGAAGGTGAATGGATGGTGCGCAATGCAGGCTTTACAGGTGTGGACAAAATTTTTGTACAGGCTACAAACAATGACAGACACGGACTGAACCAGAACGCAATGCTGTACTTCTGGGAAGATGGCAAACTGGTGCCTTGGTGCACAGACGATATCAGCTGGGGTTCCAGTGTGGGCAGTGACTGTCGTCTGGGCGGTGGCAAGACTGTATACTCCTGTGAATACGGAATTGCATTCACAACAACCGAAAGATTCTCATCCGTTATCAACAATATTACACTCAGCGGCAAGAGAACAATCCTGCCAATGAAAAACGGCAGTGTGGACTGCTTTGACAAATGCGCTGACGGCACACTGTACTTTATCGGTATGAGAGACAACAAACTGCAGGAACTGTACAGCTACAAAAACGGTGTGGAAGAACAGATGACCTTCTTCAACGAAGAGGTGCTGAAAGACAAATCCACAGTTGTGCCGGATTACTTCACATTTGAAAATGACGGCGTGGAACTGGACGGCTGGGTGCTGAAACCTGTTGACTTTGACGAAAACAAAAAATATCCTGCTATTTTTGATATCCACGGCGGTCCGAAAACTGTATTCGGCGATGTGCTGTATCACGAAATGCAGGTATGGGCAAATATGGGCTACTTTGTATTCTTTACAAACCCACGCGGCGGTGACGGCAGAGGCAATGAATTTGCAGATATCCGCGGCAGATACGGCAAGGAAGATTACTCTGACCTGATGAAATTCACAGATGTTGTGCTGGAAAAATACCCGCAGATTGATGTGGAAAAAGTGGGCGTTACAGGCGGCAGCTACGGCGGCTTTATGACAAACTGGATTATCGGCCACACAGACAGATTTGCAGCTGCAGCCAGCCAGAGAAGTATCTCCAACTGGATTTCCATGGCTTATATCAGCGACATCGGCTATTACTTTGCAGAAGACCAGGTGGCAAGCACACCATGGACAGATATGGACCTGATGTGGGAACAGTCCCCGCTGAAATATGCAGACAAGGTAAAAACACCTACCCTGTTTATCCACTCTGACGAAGACTACCGCTGCCCTATCGCAGAAGGCTGGCAGATGTTCAGTGCGCTGAAATACCACGGTGTTGAAGCAAGACTGTGTATGTTCAAAGGCGAAAACCACGAACTGAGCCGCGGCGGCAAACCGCTGCACCGCCAGCGCAGACTGGATGAAATCACAAACTGGTTTGAAAAATATCTGAAATAATTAATTACACAATACAGGGTGCTGACCGCACCCTGTTATTTTTTACAATAACAGTTCCAAAATATAATTAATCGATATATTTTTATTTAATTATCGATTTAAACAAAACAAATTCCCCTTTCTGTTTAAAAATTGAAAGTTTTAACATTGACAAATACACTGTTGTTACATTACAATAATATAAGATATGATTACAGGAGGGCGTTATGCAGTACAGAGAGTTTGTTGACCGCATAGAAAACTGCCCTGTGATTGCCGCGGTGCATGACCACCAGTGGCAGCAGGCACTGGAAAGCCCTGTGGAAATCATATTTTATCTGGATGCCAATCTGCTGACCATAAATGACAGGACACAGCAGGCACACGCCGCAGGCAAAGCCCTGTTTGTGCACGTGGACCTGGCAGACGGAATAGCAAAGGATAAAACAGCTGTGGAATATCTGGCTCAATGCAAAGTGGACGGTATTCTCAGCACCCGCCCCGGTATGATACGCCGGGCAAAGGAATGTGGCCTGCTGGCAGTGCAGAGATTTTTTGTGCTGGACAGCCAGGGGGTAAACAGCATTCACGAAATGCTGCGCACATCAGCACCTCACATAATAGAAATTATGCCGGGTGTGATTACAAAGATAATAAACAGATTCCGGCAGGAAAATGTACCTGTGATTGCAGGCGGTCTGCTGGAAACAAAGGCAGAGGTCACAGCGGCTCTGGCAGGCGGCGCCAGTGGGGTTTCCACCAGCAGGGCAGAACTGTGGTATCTGTAAAATTAAATATCCGCAAGAGATGTAGAGAAACGGAGAAAGAAGGACACATTTATGTGACCTCTTTTTCCGTTTTGTTTTTTGTTAAAAATCAGTTAAAAACTGTATAAATAAAAGGAGAACAAAATGGAAAGATTTGATATTCTGATTGCAGGTGCCGGCGTTACAGGCGGTATGATTGCAAGAGAACTGTCCCGCTACCAGCTGTCTGTATGTCTGCTGGACAAGGCAAACGACGTGGCCACAGGTGCCACAAAAGCAAACAGCGGTATTGTGCACGGCGGCTATGACCCTGAACCGGGCACACTGAAAGCACAGCTGAACGCCAGCGGTGTGGAACTGCTGTTTGAAGCGGCAAAAATGCTGAATGTGCCGCACAGAAGAAACGGCTCTATGGTATGTGCTTTTTCCGAAGAAGAAAACCCTGTTATCGATATGCTGTATGAAAGAGGTATCGAAAACGGCATTCCCGGGCTGAAGGTGCTTACAGGCGACCAGGCCAGAGAAATTGAACCAAACCTGTCACAGCAGATTACAAAAGTACTGCACGTTACAAATGCAGGTATTGTTTGCCCATACGAACTGACAATTGCCGCTGTGGGCAATGCAATGGATAATGGCGTACAGCTGGTGAGAAACTTTGAAATCAGCGACGTAAAAAAAGATGATGAAGGCTTTACAGCCTATGCAAAGGACGGCAGACAGGCAAAAGGCAGATATTTCATCAACTGCGCAGGCTGCTTTGCTGATGACATTGCAGAAATGGTAGGCGACAAATTCTATCAGATTATTCCAAGAGCCGGTGAATATATGCTGCTGGACAAGGCTGAAGGCAGCCGTGTGTCCCACACAATCTTCCAGACTCCAAGCAAGGACGGCAAAGGTATTCTGGTTACACCTACAATGCACGGCAATCTGCTGACAGGCCCAACTGCAGCACAGGTTGAAAACGGCGAAAGCACAGAAACAACAGGCAAATATCTGGAAATTGTACAGAGACTTGGCGGCAAAAGCATTCCGTCTGTAAACTTCCGCCAGGTTATCACTTCCTTTACAGGTGTGCGTGCATCTGTGGCCGGCGGTGACTTTATTATCAGAATGTCTGACAAAGTGGATGGTTTTGTGCACGTGGCAGGCATTGACTCCCCTGGTCTGACCTGCTGTGTATCCATTGCAAAATATGTGCTGGATATTCTGAAAAATGCCGGCGTGGAAATGATTGAAAAATCAGACTGGGACGGCACAAGAGAAGATATGCATGCATTTTCCAAAATGAGCATTGAAGAAAAGAATGAAGTTATCAGAAACAACCCATCCTACGGCAAGATTATCTGCCGCTGTGAAACTGTGACAGAAGGTGAAATCATTGCAGCGATAAACAAAAACCCTGTTGCGCTGGACCTGGATGGCGTAAAACGCCGCACCCGTTCCGGCATGGGCAGATGCCAGGGCGGTTTCTGCTCTTCATATGTAATGAAACTGATTGCACAGCACACAGACACAGCTATGACAGACGTTACAAAAAACGGTGACGGCTCTTATATGCTGACAGAAAAAATGTAAGGAGGAAGCACAATGATTTATCATGATATAGTAATTGTAGGCGGCGGTCCTGCAGGTATGGCTGCAGCTGTTGCAGCTTATGACAACGGTGTAAAAGACGTGGTTATCCTTGACAGGGATGATGACCTGGGCGGCATACTGCGCCAGTGCATACACAACGGCTTTGGTCTGCACAAGCTGGGCCAGGAACTGACAGGCCCTGAATATGCCGCAGTATACAAACAGCAGGTTATGGACAGAGGCATCACAGTATACAGCAACACAATGGTGCTGGATGTGACACAGGACAGAATTGTAACCGCCACAAACAGACAGGGCATTATGCAGATACAGGCAAAAGCTGTTATCCTTGCAATGGGCTGCCGCGAAAGAAGCCGCGGTGCGCTGAATACCCCGGGCACAAGACCTGCCGGTGTTTATTCCGCAGGTACAGCACAGAAGCTTATCAACTGCGAAGGCTATATGGTAGGTAAAAAAGTGGTTATCCTGGGCAGTGGCGACATCGGTCTGATTATGGCACGCCGTATGTCCCTGGAAGGCGCAAAAGTTGAAGCTGTGTGTGAAATAATGCCATATTCCGGCGGTCTGACAAGAAATATTGTACAGTGTCTTGAAGACTATGATATTCCTCTTTACCTGTCCACAACTGTGGCACAGATTCACGGCAAGAAGAGACTGGAAGGCGTGACAATTGCACAGGTGGATGAAAACCGCAATGTTATTGAAGAAACAAAACGCTATATTGAATGTGATACACTGCTGCTGTCTGTAGGTCTTATACCTGAAAATGAACTGACAGCACAGGCAGGCATTGCAATGGACAGAATCACAAGCGGTGCCCTGGTTGACGAAAACTGTGCAACACAGGCAGAAGGCATATTTGCCTGCGGCAATGTACTGCATGTACACGACCTGGTGGACTATGTTTCTGACGAAGCAGAAAGAGCGGGCAAAGGCGCTGCAGAATATGTGAAAAACGGCAGCAGCACTTCCCCATATGTTGCAGTAAAAGCTGCAGGCGGTGTGCGCTATGTGCTGCCACAGCATATCCACGCACAGCCACAGGAAGAAGTAAGCCTGTTTATGCGCGTTGGCCAGCCATACGGCAAAGTGCGCTTTACTGCAAAATGCGGCGACAAGGTGCTGGCAACAGCAGTAAAGCTGAAGGCTGCACCGGGCGAAATGGAAAAGCTGGTTATAAAAGCAGACAAATTCAGCCATATTACAGGGGACATCACAGTTTCCCTTGAAGAAATGTAAGGAGGACAGCACAATGGAAAGAAAACTTACATGTATTATCTGCCCGAGAGGCTGCCGGCTGACAGTGTCCGGCGAAGGTGACAGCCTGACAGTTACAGGTCATGCCTGCCCAAGAGGCCAGGTTTATGCCATCAACGAATGCACAAATCCTGTGCGCACAATCACTTCAATTGTAAGAGTGGAAAACAGAGAAGACACTATGGTCAGCGTAAAGACAGCCGCCCCTGTGCCAAAGGACAGAATTTTTGAAATTATGGGGCTTATCCGCAGCACCACTGTGACTGCTCCTGTAAAAATCGGTGATGTGATTATTGACAATGTATACGGCACACAGGTTGTTGCAACCAAAAATATTGACTGATTATAGGCTATTGTAACAAATAAGTTCGTTAGTCTACCTAATTGTTGACAATATTGGTAGCTTTTGCTATATTTAACATATTGAAATTGAAAAGCGATGTAGGTTTTATACACCTTACATCGCTTTTATATGTAAAATTTGAGAAAAGTGAGGATGTTTTAATGAGTGGTAAAAGAATTCTTATTGACGACCGTGTAAAACCGTCAACCACCATATTTCTGCTGGCATGGCCTGTTCTGATAGAACAGATTCTGTCCACGCTGGTACACTCCGTTGACACTGCAATGGTTGGCTCTCTGGGTAAGGTTGCCACCGCTTCTGTATCCATCAGTGGTACACCAATGATGCTTATCAACGGTATTGTAATGTCCTTCGGTATGGGTTTTACAGCCTTGATTGCCCGTTCCGTAGGCGCACAGGACTATAAACGAGCCCAGAGCCTTACAAGACAGGCCCTTGTAACAGTTCTTATGATGGGTATTCCTATTTCAATCCTGTGCTATTCCCTGTCAGAAGCTATTCCAAAATGGATGGGCGCTGAACCGGATGTTCTGGTTTATGCAACACAATACAACAAAATCATGGCTCTGGCTATGATTTTCCGTACACTGACAATGGTTCTGTCCGCTATTTACCGCGGTTACGGTGACACAAAGACACCAATGGTTATAAACACCTGTGTAAACCTGTCAAACGTAGTGGGCAACTATCTGCTTATCTATGAACCACACGATGTAACCCTGTTGGGCAAAACCTTCCACGTGTGGGGCGCAGGCTGGGGCGTAGCAGGTGCTGCTGCTTCCACAACAGGCACAATTATGGTTGGTGCTGTTATAATGCTGCTTATGACATTTTTGCGCAAGGCTCCACAGCAGATCTCCATCAGAGACAGCTTCAGACTGCAGAAACGTGATATGGATGCTGTTATGAAAATCAGCGTTCCAATGATGTTTGAAAGATTTGTAATGGGCGGTGCATCTGTTATCATCGCTTCCACAGTTGCTTCCCTGGGTACAGTTGCCATCGCTTCCAACTCACTGGCTGCAACAGTTGAATCCTTCTCACTGATGCCTGGTTTTGCATTCGGTTCTGCATGTACCACTCTGGTTGGCCAGTCACTGGGTGCTGAAAGACCTGACCTGGTTGACAGATATGTAAACACAACAATCAAAATTTCCTGTACTATAATGGGTATTGCATCTGTGCTGATGTACATCTTCTCACCACAGCTTATCAGCCTGTTTACACCTGATGCTGACGTTATCAAAACAGGTGGCGAACTGGTAAAACTGCTGGCTCTGATTCAGGTGCCATACATTATTTCACAGATTCATTCCGGTGCTCTGCGCGGTGCCGGCGAAACAAAGAGCCTGTTCCTTATCACATTGATTTCAATGTGGGGCGTTCGTGTTCTGGGTGCCACACTGTTTATTCGTGTTCTTGGCTGGGGTATCCACTGGGTTATCATCGCCATGGACTCTGACAACATTGTACGTATGGTTCTTTACTATCTGCGCTACAGAAAAGACGACTGGAAATATCTTAAATTCTAAAAATTCAATACTAAAAAACAAAACTCCGAGGTGATCGGAGTTTTATTTTTTATATGATTCTATTAATTTATTGACAATATCTTTCTGTTCAGAATTCAATAAAAGCCAATTTTTAAACATCTCTTTTTGTTCTTTAGACAAATAAACACAGTCTTCATTTTCTTCAGCAAAAAACTGAGACATTGTTATCCCAAGTCCTTTACAGATAGCTTCTACTGTAGGTATTGTAGGGGCTGTATTGCGAATAAATATGTTCGATATTGTACTTTGAGACAAGCCACTTAATTTTGACAACTTGTATTCTGTAATGTTTTTTTCCTCTAAAAAATATTTTATACGTTCTTTTGCATCCATATTTTATACTCCTTTGAGTTAATTTTACTATTTAACTGAAACTACAAATAGTTTTCATTAGTATTGATTTTACTACTCAATAGAGTTATAATATTTTTATCAAAATTATAAGGAGTATATAATGGATAATTCTAACTATATGTTTCAAATGCACCTTTTGCAAAAAGAACAGCAGTTACGTCAGATGGAAGCTGAATTCAAAGCATTGCAACATGAATATCATAATATTTTAAACTCCAGATTCTGGAAAAGTACTCAATGGATAAGAAATATCATTAACAAGGTTAGACGTCACGCTGATTACAAACCTGTTTTTATCGATAATCCAAGACAGCAGGACAGCACTGTATTCCCTACCAGACTTCCAGCAGAAGAGATGATAAATACATTAAAAACCTACGATGTTATTTCTTTTGATATATTTGATACACTCATCTTAAGAAATTGCAGGAATCCTGTTGATGTTTTTGACATCGTAGCATTGAAAATAGGATATGAGAGTTTTTCTTCTTTAAGAATTCAGGCTGAATCTGCTGCAAGAGAAAAAACTGAAAACTCTGTAAAAGAAGTTTCTCTTGAGCAAATATATGATATATTGTGCCAATGGATAGATATAGACAAAGAAACTACAATGAAATATGAAATTGAAGCTGAGCTTTCACTATGCATTGCCAATGGTTATATGAAGAAAATTTTTGACACTTTAAGGGCACTTAATAAACAAATTATTATTGTAAGTGATATGTATCTGTCGAAAAATACTTTGAGCCATATTCTTTCAAATTGTGGATATTATGGTTATGAAGAACTGTATGTCAGCAACGAATATAACCTTTCAAAAGCTGATGGTTCTTTATACGATTATTTGAACAATATTTACTCTGGTAAAAAAATAATACATATTGGCGACAACTATGTCAGCGATATCGAAAACTGTGAAAAAAGAGGTTGGCACACATTTTATTACCCTTCTTGCAAAAGTATTGGGCACGTATTCAGCACAGCAACTGAATCACCAGTTGGCGATATTTATTCTGGGATAGTGGTAAACAAGTTTTTCAACGGTATTTCATCATATTCAATCAGTTACAGACATGGATATACTTATGGCGGGCTACTTGCTATAGGATATTGCCAGTGGTTGGAAGAATTTGCCAAGCAGAAAAGGGCCGATAAAATTCTGTTTTTAGCAAGAGATGCTGAAATTTTTGAAACAGTATTTCGCAAATATGTGACAAATATCCCGCACGAATATATGGTAGTTTCTCGTTTCGCTATGTGGCAGATAGTTTTTACAATTCATACAGAGGAGTATATCCGATTTTTCTTTTTAACCCGTGCAAGAGCAGGTGACACTACCATTGAAAACGCCCTCAGTGAAACAGACCTGTCATTCCTTGTCGACAAACTGGAAAGTGAAAATATATCTCCGGATACTAATTTAAATTTATCAAGTTATAATCAGTTAAGAGATTTTATCTATAAATACAAATCACTTATAGCTGATTATTTCCGCCCTCAGCGAGATGCTGCCGTCAAATATTTCAACCACTGTTTTGGCAATGCTAAAAGAATAATTCTTTCAGATGTTGGCTGGAGCGGACAGATTTTACTCCATATGAGACATTTTGTCAAAGATATCATGAAGAGAAATGATGTAGAAATCATCGGTGCTTATGTCGCTACAAGTATGCGAAAAGATGTAAACCATTATGTAAATATCGGCACTCTCAATGCATTTCTGAACACATATGGTCAAAACCGTGAAATGTACATTCCAATTGATAACTATGCAGGTAACACATCTGTAATGTGCCTTGAAGCAATGTTTTCTTCAGCATCACCGACTTTGATGGAATACAAATTGTCCGACAATGGTGAATATGATTTTATATATGGAAATATTACCAATGTTATATCAAACATAAACGATATCCAGCATGGTATCCTTGATTTTATCAGCGATTGGTTAAATCAAATGAAGAAAATAGATGTAAAATTAACAATCACTGCCGCTGATGCATTTTCACCATATGAATTGGTAGCTATGGATTGGCCGTATTTATCTGAAGTTTTTGGCGATTACAGAGAATATACCGACAGCATCCCTCGACTTGGTAAAAGCAGAGAATCAATCACACTCAAGCAGATTATGATTAGTCGCGGATTACTCTAAAATATATGTCCTAAATTATAAATAAACCGCTGTATTGCTGCAGCGGTTTATTTATTTGTATCAATATAGTATAATTGAAATGCAGGGAGGGATAATTATGTATTTAAGTCTGAAAAGTTATTACAGCAACAATGATAAAATGGAATTGGGCAAGGAATATACAGCCTGTGGCAATGTGCTGTCTGTAAATGGAGAAAAATTTACCCTTGATAAAACGGAAACAGAAAATTTCTGCAAATATGTTTCACAGCTGAAACTTGACAGTCTGGAAGAAAAATACAGCCGTGGCGGTATGTGTTTTCTCGGATGGGAGCTGGAATATGATGATTTCACCGCATCGGGAGAAAACACAGTGCCAAAAGAAATTGCAAGACTGACCGAAATATTCCACCTGTTTACACAGCAGTTCCCTGCTGTGCCGGATGCACTGCATGAGGCTGTGGTGTTTGCCACAGACGCCCACAGAGGGCAGGTCCGAAAAGGCACAGACATTCCGTATATAACCCACCCGCTGGAAGTGGCACAGATACTGACAGAAATGGGGGCAGGCACTGACCTGAAAATGGCAGGAGTGCTGCACGATGTGGTGGAAGACACAGACCGCACACTTGAAGAAGTAACGGCGAAATTTGGCAAAGAGGTGGCCAGGCTTGTGGCCAGCCACACCGAAGATAAAGACAAAAGCTGGTTTGAACGAAAGCAGTCTGCCATAGACCGGGTAAAAACCGGCGACAGACAGGTGGCCATGCTGATAATGGCAGACAAAATAAGCAATCTGAAAAGTATGCTGGCCGATTTTCTGCTGCTGGGTGAAAAAATGTGGGACAGGTTTTCTTCCACAAAAGAAATGCAGTCTGCCCACAACAACAGACTGATAGCGGCACTGTATTATCTGTCTGCCGATAAAAAAATATCGGCGGCATATACGCAGATGGTAACACTGTATGAAGAGCTGTATGTGGACTTCTATGCCGATTTATCTGCCGACTGCCTGTATTATGACAAATGCGCCGTAGGAAAAGGGATATTTGACCGCAGCAAAATGCAATGGGAAGCAGCGGACACTATACCGGAAAATGCTGTGAAAATCAGCAGAA
>JAFULT010000083.1 GCA_017483145.1 Oscillospiraceae bacterium
AAACGTGGGGCGTTACGTATCGCCCCACACCCCTAGCGTCGCACAGTGTGTGGAATGCTGCGTCTGCTACAAATCGCGGAAATTTGAAACCTTATTCGCTACGCTTACTCGCTCGACAAATTTCTTCGCGATTTTCGCAAAAATATTTCAACCTGCTAAAGCCCTTGAAATATTTTTGCTCTCCGCAGCCACAGCAATTGTTATTCGGGGAAAGTATTTCCCCGAACCCCTTTCTGTAAGTGCGCCCTGTGGTCGCCCGCGGTTTAGCGCCACCAGTACGCTAAACAATAATTTATACACTTACTCAAAAAAATGGCAGAAATTTCTACATTTTGTACCTGTGAGAAACACATCAAACCAATTGACAAAACACAGTTTATAAAAGATAATATAATTATATAATTGCGTTTATTTATAAACGTTTATGGAGGAAAACCAATATGAAATATGTTATTATCGGTGGCGTAGCAGGTGGTGCCGGTGCGGCAGCCAGACTGAGACGTCTTGACGAACAGGCAGAAATCATTATGCTGGAAAAAGGCGAATTCATCTCCTTTGCCAACTGTGGTCTGCCATACTATCTGTCCGGTGTTATCTCTGAAAAAGAAAAACTTCTTGTTCAGACACCAGCCAGCTTTACAGGCCGTTTCAATGTTGATGTGCGCATCTTCTCTGAAGCTGTAGCTATCGACAGCGCAAACAAAATCGTAAAAGTTAAAAACCATCAGGACGGCACAGAATATGACCTGTCCTATGACGAACTGGTTCTTTCCCCAGGTGCAGTGCCAATCATCCCAAGAATGGAAATCAGCCCTGAAATGCCAGTTTTCACACTGCGCAATGTTCCTGACACATACGCAATCAAAGACTTCCTTGATGAAAAACATCCAAAAACAGCTGCAGTTATCGGCGGCGGCTTTATCGGTGTTGAAGTTGCAGAAAACCTGAAAGAAGCAGGCGTTGATGTAACTATTATCGAAGCTGGCGACCATATCATGCCAAACATTGACAAAGATATGTCCCACGGTCTCCATGGCCACGTAAGAACAAAAGGCGTTAAACTTGCCACAGGCAAACTGGCCAGCGAAATCACAAAAGACGGCGTTGTGCTGGCTGACGGCGGCTTTGTACCTGCAGAAATGGTTGTGCTTTCAATCGGTGTTAAACCTGCAACAGCTTTCCTGGCAGGCAGCGGCATTGAACTGGGCAAACGCGGCGAAATCATCGTTGACGAATACCTGCACACAAATGTTGACGGCATCTGGGCAGTAGGTGATGCTATCGCTGTTAAACACTTTGTTTCCGGCGAACAGACAATCATCCCACTGGCTTCCCCTGCAAACAAACAGGCACGTATCGTTGCTGACAACATCAAAGGCAGAAAAGTTAAATACAAAGGCACACAGGGCACATCTATCGCAAAAGTATTTGATATGACAGTTGCTTCCACAGGTCTGACAGAAAAAGACTGTATCCGCCTTGGTATTGATTACCACAAATCCTTCTCCGCTACAAACAGCCACGCAGGCTACTACCCAGGCCCAACAATGATGACAGTTAAACTGCTGTACACAAAAGAAGGCAAAGTTCTGGGTGGCCAGATTGTTGGTTACAAAGGCGTTGACAAACGTATCGACGTTCTTGCTGTTGCTATACGCGCAGGCATGTCTGTATTTGACCTGCATGAACTGGAACTGGCATACGCTCCACCATTCTCATCAGCAAAAGACCCAATCAATATGGCTGGCTATGTTGGTGAAAACGTTGTTCTGGGCGAAAGCAAAGTTGCTACATTTGAAGAAGTTCTGGCTATGGGCGACGAAGTTATCAAACTTGACGTTAGAACAGAAGCAGAATTTGCAAAAGGCAGCGTTCCTGGCTTTATCAATATTCCTCTCCACCTGCTGCGTGAAAGATACGGCGAACTGGATAAATCCAAACCTGTATACATCCACTGCCAGTCCGGTCTGAGAGCTTATGTTGGCGAAAGAATCCTGAACAACCTGGGCTTCAACTGCTACAACATCTTCGGTTCCTACATGTGGTACAATATGTGGCAGGCTGACCTTCAGGCAAAAGCTGCAGAAAACGAAATTACTTCCAACTGTGCAAGACCTGAATTCAATGCTTAATTGAACAACAAAAACCCCTTTCTGTGAAAGCAGGAAGGGGTTTTATCACAACAAAACAGTATATTGTTAAACTTATCTAATAATTTCCTGTTAAATTTGTAATATTTGTTATTGACAAATAATGCTTAATAGTATATTATATCATTAAAGAAAGAAATTCTTAAAACAAGCATATAATTAACCAAAAGGAGATAAATTATGAAAGAACTGAAATTCCTCTACTGCGAAAAATGCAAAAAAGTTGAACTTGCAATTATTGATAAAAAAGTGCCTACAATCTGCTGCGGTCAGCCAATGAAAGTGCTGGAAGCAAACACAACAGATGGAGCAGGCGAAAAACACGTACCGGTTGCTGAAGTTATCGGCAACGAAGTGAAAGTGACAGTTGGCAGCGTTATTCACCCAATGCTGGAAGAACATCACATCTCATTCATCGCTGTAGTTTATGAAGATGGCAGCTTTGCTATCAAGGAACTGGAACACACAGGCGAACCAGTGGCTGTATTCCCAATCGGCAGCGCAAAACCTGTAGCAGCATATGAATTCTGCAATCTCCACGGTCTGTGGAAAGCTGAAATATAATCTTCCACAAAGCCCCTGCACACAGCAGGGGCTTTTGTTTTGTATACAGACAACCACCAGCTATGCTGGTGGAAAATGCTTTAGCTTCAAGCAATGAGCGAAGCGAAATGTCATTCCGAGCATAAGCGAGGAATCTTTGCAATTAAAGAAACATAAAAATAATTGCTCTACAGAAAGCTGTAGAGCAAAGATTCTTACCCTAAAGGGCACGCGTCGACTCGTTACACTCGCTCAGAATGACATATTACCACTTTAGTGGTTGTAGTGCGTGTAATGCAACAGACAGACTTTCAGTGCCTCTTAAGAGGTGAGCAGGTAATATGCCCTTCTAGGGCTTGTGCAT
>JAFULT010000084.1 GCA_017483145.1 Oscillospiraceae bacterium
GGGGCGTTACGTATCGCCCCACACCCCTAGCGTCGCACAGTGTGTGGAATGCTGCGTCTGCTACAAATCGCGGAAATTTGAAACCTTATTCGCTTCGCTCACTCGCTCGACAAATTTCTGCGCGATTTTCGCAAAAATATTTCAACCTGCTAAAGCCCTTGAAATATTTTTGCTCTCCGCAGCCACAGCGATTTGTATTCGGGGAAAGTATTTCCCCGAACCCCTTTCCGTAGGGGCGACCTGTGGTCGCCCGTGTTTAGCGCACGACAGTGCGCTAAACTATAATTTACAATCATCTCAAAACAAAAAGGACAGAGCATTCAGCCCTGTCCTTTTTTAATTACACTATCTCCACTCCCAGGCCCTTCAGCACTTCAATTGCGTGGTGCTGCATATTGCCCAGAGCAGCAGTTGCATCTTCGTGCACAACTATTCTGGCATTTTTAAAGTGTGTCTGGCATAGAATTACATTTGAGATAACACATATATTTGTCACTACGCCGCAGAATTCAATCACATCAGGTTCGCCGGAAAAGGCCTCTTCAATTGTTTCACACAGTTTGTCGCTGCCAAAGGTTTCCTTTTCAAGAATTACTGTATTCGGTGCAACAACTTCCTCAAAATCAGCCAGCATGCCGTACAGTCTGTGACCTTCTGTGCCTTTGATACAGTGCACTACAGGCAGGAATTTACCTTCTCTTGTTTCAAGGTAATTGTCGTAATGGGTGTCCTTTGTGAATACTATAAAATCCCTGTCAGCCACAGCTTTGCCCACAAGTGAGTAAATTTTGTCGGCAATATTTTCGGCTGCCAGAAAGCCCAGAGAACCGTCAACAAAATCATTCTGATAATCAACTACTACCAATGCTTTTTTCATAAACATACACTCCTTTTGTATCAGTTTAATACTAAATTACCGCCAAATCAAGAATAAATCAGTGTCAAGGTCACAAAAAGTCTTATAAATGCTTTATTTTCAAAAGACTTTAGTAATAATCAACAATATAAAACTGTGAATTTCTACACTCTTTCAACTAAAAAGTTTGTGAAAAATATTTAAAAATTCAATCATTTATGGTACAATTTTCGTAGTGTTTGTACATAAAGTACAAAAGGGATATTAAGACGTATTAAAAATATTTAAAAGGGGGTTCATTTTAATTATGGACTACAAAAATCTGAAAATAAAAAACATTATGGTTGCCGGTCACGCAGGCAGCGGTAAAACAAGCCTTGTTGAAGCTTTGCTTTACGCTACAAAAACAACAGACCGTCAGGGTCGTGTTGAAGACGGTAACACAGTGTCTGACTTTGATGCTGAAGAAATCAAAAGAGTTTGCTCCCTGTCCAGCGCAGTTGCACCATACGAACACAATGGTGTAAAAGTTAACCTTGTTGACGTTCCTGGTCTGTTTGACTTTGAACTGGGTATGTACGAAGGTGTTAAAGCCTGCGAAACAACACTTATCACAGTAAGCGCAAAAGACGGTGTGGAAGTTGGCACAGAAAAAGCTTACAAACTCAGTGAAAAATATGGCCGTACATCCATGATCTACGTTTCCAAAATTGATGTTGAAAACGCAGACTTCTACAATGTATTTGAAGAACTGAAAGCTGAATTCGGCCCACAGATCTGTCCTATTATCGTTCCTGTAGTTAACGGCGATAAAGTGACATACATCAACCTGATGGAATTCAAAGCTTACCAGTACAAAAACGGCAAAGCTGAAGAAGTTGTAATGCCTGCTACAGGTCACCGTCTTGACGGTCTTGTAACAGCTATCAACGAAGCTGTTGCTGAAACAGACGACGAACTGTTTGAAAAATACTTCTCCGGTGAACAGTTTACAAAAGCTGAAATCACAACAGGTATCAAAGCCGGTATTAAAGCTGGTACAATCACACCTGTATTCTGCGGCGCCACAACAAAACTGGAAGCTATCGATATGCTGCTGGATGCTATCAACGAACTGGCTCCATCTCCAGAAGATACAGAAGGTACACCAATCGTTCTGGGCGACAGCGAAGTTGTTCTCCCATTCAACGAAAACAGCCAGGTTGCAGCTCTTGTTTTCAAAACAGTTGCTGACCCATTCGTAGGCAAAATGTCCTATGTTAAAGTTCTGTCCGGTAACCTTAAAGCAGACTCCAACGTTGTTAACACAACAGTCGGCGGTCCTGAAAGACTGGGCAAACTGCTGACAATCCGCGGCAAAAAACAGCTCGATACAGATTACATCAAAGCCGGTGATATCGGTGCTATCACAAAACTGGCAAATACAAAAACAGGCGATATCCTGTGCGACCCACAGAATGATTATAAAGCTCTGGACAACGAATTCCCAAATCCTACACTGGAACTGGCAATCCGTCCAAAGAAAAAAGGCGACGAAGCAAAAATTTCTTCTGCTCTGCAGAGAATCATGGAAGAAGACTGCACAGTTGGCTACCGTCAGGACCCTGAAACAGCACAGCAGCTGATCAAAGGTCTGGGCGAACAGCATCTGGACGTTGTTCTGGCAAAAATGAAAGGCAAATTTGGTGTTGAAGCTGAACTTGACAAACCAAGAGTAGCTTACAGAGAAACAATCAGAAAAACAGTTAAAGCTGAAGGTAAACATAAGAAACAGTCCGGCGGTCACGGTCAGTACGGTCACGTTTGGATTGAATTCTCACCAACAGAAGGCGACGAACTGGTATTTGAAGAAAAAGTATTCGGCGGCGCAGTTCCAAAGAACTACTTCCCGGCTGTAGAAAAAGGTCTGCAGGATGCAAAGAAATTCGGCGTTCTGGCTGGCTACCCTGTAGTAGGTCTGAAAGCTACACTGCTTGACGGTTCCTACCATCCGGTTGACTCTTCTGAAATGGCATTCAAACTTGCTGCTACACTGGCATACAAAGCAGGTCTGAAAGATGCATCTCCTTGTCTGCTTGAACCAATCGGCACACTGGACGCATTTGTACCAGACAACAACACAGGCGATGTAATGGGCGAAGTTAACAAACGCCGTGGCCGCGTTCTTGGTATTGAACCTGTTGGCGATGGCCTGCAGAAAGTAAGCGCTGAATGTCCAATGAGCGAAATGTCTGACTTTACAACATACATCCGCTCACTGACAGCAGGTCGTGGCTACTTCACATTCGAATTCACAAGATACGAACAGCTGCCAAGCCATATGGAAGGCAAAGTTATCGAAGAAGCCAAGAAATTTATTGTTGCTAAATACGACGAAGAATAGTCTTAATATTCTTTCCCCAAGGCGAAAAACTTCCCGCAAGGGAAGTTTTTCCTTTACCTATAAAACAAAAACAGAGAAGCAAAAAAGTGAAAAATTGTGTATTTTGCCTTTTTTTCACAGCTTTTCAGCAAAAACAATATTGACATTAAGCAATATAACATATATAATATTATGCATTGCTTATCGAAAAGGAGATTACCAAATTGGCAAAAGAAGTATTACTTACCCAGTCCGGCTATGAAGACCTGGTTAATGAACTGGAATATCTGAAAACTGAAAAACGCGCTGAACTGGCAGAAAAAATCAAGGTTGCCCGCGGTTTCGGCGACTTGTCCGAAAACAGCGAATACGATGAAGCCAAGAACGAACAGGGTCTGGTTGAACAGCGTATCCTGGAACTGGAAGCAACTATCAAAAATGCAAAAATTGTAAATAAAGACAGCATGGACATCAGCAGAGTTGGTGTTGGCGTGCATGTGGTTGTTGTTGATGAAGACGGCTTTGAAGAAGCATATGACATTGTTGGCAGCACAGAATTTGACCCTCTCAACGGTAAAATCAGTGAAGATTCTCCTGTTGGTGCAGCTCTCAAAGGTCATCAGACCGGCGAAACTGTTACAGTTGAACTGCCTACAGGTGCACACCTGAAACTGACAATCAAATCAGTTGAAGTACACAGATAATCAATATAAAAAACAAGAGCAGTGTTTCCACTGCTCTTTTTGTTTTATATCAGCTTTGCAAGATAATCCTTTATTTCTTCCAGCCTGCCGGCAGGCAGCCCACAGCTGAATTTCACTTCGTCTATATATTCTGCCATGGCCACTATGCTGTAATCATGCATCATAAACCCCATATTGTTTATCCATGCCACATACATATCCATGGTTTCCAGCGTTTTTGCCATAGCTGTATATTTTTCACTGCCGGCTTTACCCGGATTGTCATTTATATATTTGTGTGCCAGCTGTAATATTGTGCCGGCATATTCTTCTTTAATAAATTTCTTCATATTTCATTATACAAAAACCACCTGCCTGCACAGGTGGTCTGTTATCAGTAAATTGTTGAATCGTTGGTGCCTACTTTAAAATATTTGTATGCAACAGGAATAATTGTGCCCAAAAAAGCCAGCAGGGCAACTATAAATACAGGTTTTTTTGCTTTTTTGTGAATAAGCACACCTGTCATCATACCCAGAGCAAACAGACAGAATCGTACCAGTGTCCAGTCAGCCCAGTTACTGCTCCATAAATATTTCTTTTCAGCCTGTACAATCCAATCCATAGTATATCCCCCTTTAAATATTATATTATATGGTTTTAAACTCTACATTTCTGTGTAATATTATATACTATTTTTTTTTATTTGTAAACTGATGTACAGCAATATAACATATGTAATTTATAAAATATTCCAAAACAAAAGATACATATTTGCCTATTTTTATTTAATTCGGATATTTTTGGAATAGTAAAGTAAGATACTTGTACAAGCTGTTTTTTTATGTTAAAATAAAATGATTAAATATGTAATCTATTTAAAATAAATATAAATATATAAAGGAGCAAAGTAATGGAAAACACAAATCTTGTACCAGAAATGCAGGAAGAAAACCTCAGCGAACAGATGCAGGTGCGTCGCAGCAAGCTGAAAACTCTGCAGGACAAAGGTCAGGACCCATTCGTTAAAACAAAATACGATGTAACTGATTATGCAAAAGATGTTGTAGAAAACTACAATGATGAAGATGAAGACCATGGCACAGCAAGCCTGGCAGGCCGTATTATGTCCAAACGTATTATGGGCAAAGCTGCATTTATGGACCTGAGAGACCACTCCGGAAAAATCCAGCTGTACCTTAACCAGAAAATTCTGGGCGAAGAATTCTATAAAGAAATCATTACATGGGACATCGGTGATATTGCCGGCGTTAAAGGTGAAATCTTCAGAACAAAACACGGTGAAATCTCCATCAGAGTAAAAGAAATCGAACTGCTTTCCAAATCCCTTATTCCACTGCCAGAAAAATGGCATGGTCTGACAGACACAGAAATGCGTTACCGTCAGAGATATGTAGACCTTATCGTTAACCCTGATGTTAAAGATACATTTGTAAAACGCAGCATGATCCTGCGCGAAATCCGCAACTACCTGGATACAAAAGGCTTTATCGAAGTTGATACACCTATTCTCACACCATTTGAAATCGGTGCTTCCGCAAGACCGTTTATCACACACCACAACACACTGGATATGGATATGGTTCTGCGTATCGAAACAGAGCTGTATCTGAAACGTCTTATCGTTGGCGGTTTTGACAAAGTTTACGAAGTTGGCCGTATCTTCCGTAACGAAGGTATGGATACAAAACACAACCCGGAATTCACATCTATCGAACTTTACCAGGCATATGCAAACTACTATGACATTATGAATCTGGTAGAAGATATGATGAAAACAGTTGCTATGAACGTTTGCGGCACACTGGAAGTACCATACCAGGGCAAAGTAATCAACCTGGGTCACTGGGAAAGAATGACAATGCTGGAAGCTGTTAAGAAATACAGCGGTGTAGACTTCAACGAAATCAAATCTGACGAAGAAGCTATTGCTGTTGCAAAAGAACATCACGTAGAACTGCCGGAAGTACCATCCAAAGGTGCTATCCTTGCTGAATTCTTTGATGCTTATGTTGAAGAAAACCTTATCCAGCCAACATTTATCTACGATTACCCAGTAGAAATCAGCCCGCTGGCAAAACGTAAACCTGAAGATCCTGCATACACAGAACGTTTTGAATACTTTATCAATGCTACAGAATTTGGTAATGCATTCAGCGAACTGAACGACCCTATCGACCAGAGAGGCCGTTTTGAAAAACAGGTTGCTGACAGACTGGCTCTGGAACCAAACAGCAAAGCACAGGTTGACTATGACTATGTAACAGCACTGGAATACGGTCTGGCACCAACAGGCGGTCTGGGCTTCGGCTTTGACAGACTGGTTATGCTGTTGACAGACTCTGCATCCATCCGCGATGTTCTGCTGTTCCCAACAATGAAAAGTTTAGATAAGTAATAACACGAAAAACCCTTGATTTTCAAGGGTTTTTCTTTATGCTATAAAGTAAAATTCGTATAAAATAGCTTGACTTCGTATAAAATCCGTATTAGTATATAGGTGAAATTCGTATAAATGGGAACACCAACAGGAAGGCGGATGAATATGGCTGATAAGGTAGTTCGAGAAAAGACCAAGATACCAAGTATCTATTTTAACAAGTCCACGGGAAAGTATGATGTTAAATACAACTATAAGGAATATGACCCAATTAAAGGAAAGAACGTCTACAA
>JAFULT010000085.1 GCA_017483145.1 Oscillospiraceae bacterium
AATTCTTTCCCCGAACCCCTTTCCGTAGGGGCGACCTTTGGTCGCCCGCAACGGGATGTCCGGAGGCCATCCCCTACGCAGTCGATTGAACGCAATACCTTGCAATGGCGGCTTTCCATCCCTGCCCGGCGAACGGGACGGGAAACCCGTCCCCTACGCGAGTCATCACAACCGCCAACCCGTAGGGGCGGGGTTATATCCCCGCCCGTTGCCGGTTCGCCATGTCCGACACCGCAGGTGGCGACTGTGTGCGAATGCCCGCCGCGGCTGAACGCGGGCAAGGCAAAGCGGGGTTCCATCCCCACCCGGCTACCGCTCTGTCATTTTGAGCGTAGCGAAGAATCTCATACGCTGTGACTTGTATTTTGATTAAACCGTAGGGGGCGGCGTCCCGACGCCCCGCCCGCCATAAATTACCCAAAAACCAAAAGCCACCCACAGGGGGTGGCTTTACTTTTTATAACTGTTACAATGTGAGACTTTCAAACATTTTTGCGGTTCTCTGTTTTATCAGCGGATATTCTGACAGGTCCGGGCTGTCGGTCAGTATCTTTATGGCCGCTTCCCTGGCCGCCTGTGTCAGGGACAGGTCACTGCACAGACCGGCTGTTTTCATCAGCGGCAGACCGTGCTGACGGCTGCCAAAGAAATCCCCAGGACCACGGTGTTCCAGGTCATACTGGCTCACTGCAAAGCCGCTGGCGTTGGCGGCCATAAATTTCAGCCTTTCCTGTACCTGCGGTGTCTTTTTGTCGCTGACCAGAATACACCAGCTCTGCACTGTGCCGCGGCCCACGCGTCCGCGCAGCTGATGCAGGGCAGACAGACCGTAGCGTTCTGCGTTTTCAATAATCATCAGTGCCGCATTTGGCACGTCCACCCCTACTTCCACCACGGTGGTGGAGCAGAGAATATCAATTTCCCCGTTGGAAAAAGCTGTCATTATCCGGTCTTTTTCCCGGTTTTTCATTTTGCCGTGAAGCATACCCACCCTTGCCTGTGGCAGCAGGGGACGCACAACTTCGTTGCAGTATTTTTCCACACTCTGCAGGTCGGTCATTGTTTCGTTTTCTTCAATGGCAGGCAGTACAATATAGCACTGGTAGCCTTCTTTTATATGCCTGTCAATAAAACCGAACATCCTCCGCCTTAAATCTGTGCCCACCAGCAGGGTCTGCACAGGTTTTCTGCCCTTTGGCATTTCGTCAATCACACTTATCTGCATACCGGCATAGATAATCATTGCCAGTGTTCGTGGAATAGGTGTGGCGCTCATTACAAGGATATGTGGATTTTCCCCTTTGGCATTGGCAATGTTGCGCTGGTTCACACCAAAGCGGTGCTGTTCGTCAGTGATGAACAGTGCCATGTTTTTAAACTGCACCTTGTCGCTTAAAACAGAGTGTGTGCCGATAAGAATATTTATCTCGCCGCTTTCCAGCTGTGCCAGCACTTCCCTGCGTTCCTTTGGTTTCAGTCCCGCTGTCAGCAGTCCCACTTTCACACCGAAAGGCTCCAGCATTTTCTTCACGTTGGCGTAATGCTGGTTGGCCAGAATTTCAGTAGGTGCCATCATACAGCTCTGGTAGCCGTTTTTGTGCATACAGTACATCGCACTGATTGCCACCAGGGTTTTGCCACTGCCCACATCCCCCTGTACCAGGCGGTTGGCACAGGTTTCCCCTTTGAAATCAAGGAGAATATCCCTTATGGCTCTCATCTGTGCCCCTGTGGGGGTGTATGGCAGGCTGTGGAGAAAATCATCTATATTTACGCTTTTCACCTTTACATTGGTCTTTCTGCGCTGCTGGCCGTTCAGCAGGTTCAGCCCCAATTGCAGGCTGAACAGTTCGTCAAAGGCCAGTCTGCCGGTGGCCTGCTGCAAATCTTCATTGTTTTTCGGGAAATGTATATTTTTTAAAGCTGTATATAAATCCGGCAGGTTGTTTTCTGCCAGTATATCCCGGGGCATAAAGTCGGGTATGGTGTCAATTCGCTCAAAGGCCGCCGCCATCATATTGGACACCATCTTTGCAGACAGCCCTGCCGTCAGAGGATATACCGCGCGGCGGGTCAGCGGGGAATCAGCCGGGATAAAAACAGGTGTGGTCATCTGGCGGTTCAGCATACTGCCCCCCACCTTGCCGTAAAATATATATTCCTGCCCCACTTCCAGCTGTTTTACTGTGTATTCACTGTTGAAAAAGGTTATTTCAAGGCGTGCGGTATCATCGGCACACAGCACCTTGAACATAGTGCGGCCGCCGCGTATGCGCACCCCGCCCTTTGACTGCAGCACAACAGCCTTTACCGCACAGGCCTCGTCAAAAGGGGCATAGGCCAATGGGTAAGGGTCAGAGTAATCTATATATCTTCTTGGCAGCAGATACAAAAGGTCGTTTACGGTAAAAACCCCCAGCCTGTTCAGCTGAACGGCCCTTTTTTCCCCTACGCCCTTCAGATATCTTATATCCTGCTGTAAAATATCATTCATAACAGTATCCCGAAATCTTTGTTTTCGTTTATTTTAACACAAAACAGCGGCAAAATATATACTATATAATAAAATAGTTTAAAATTGAAACCGACTGTGTTATACTTATTCTAAACATAAACTATGGAGATATTATGAAAGACATAACATATTTTTATCTTAAAGGCTGTCCCCACTGCAGAAAGGCAGACCATATACTGGCACAGCTGATGGAAGAAAATCCACAGTACAAAAAACTGGAAATCCATTATATTGACGAAAATGCCAACCCGGAATACTGCGACCTTATGCCGTACTACTATGTGCCCTGTTTCTTTATAGACGGGGAGAATAAACACGAAGGCAGGGTGACAAAGGAAATAGTGCAGAAGGTGCTGGACGAAGCGCTGAACGGATAGAATCACATTACCACCCAACTATAACAATGTCATTCTGAGCGAAGCGAAGAATCTTTGCTCTTGAGCAATTATAAATTCAGGGTCACGCTGCGCTGGCGTTACAAAAACAATTCCTTATATTCAGAATAATGTAAAAACAAACCCAATCAACTTTCAAATAAACAGGAGGTTCCAATGAACAGAATACTGATGATTACCACAGGCGGCACTCTTGCCTGTACACCTACAGAAAACGGTCTTATGCCAACACTTAAAGGCGCTGACATTATGGAATACTGTGCCTACAGGGACGCAGATATCGACATCTGCGACTTCAAACTGATAGACTCATCCATTATGACAGACGATGACCGTGCAGAACTGGCCCAAATCATCTGGGGCAACAGGGATGATTACGATGCATTTATCATCACCCACGGCACAGACAGCATGGCCTACACAGCCGCATATCTGGACTGCGCCCTGCCGGATTTCAAAAAATCCATCATTATCACAGGTGCACAGCTGCCACTGCCACAGGAAGGCACAGACGCAATTGACAACCTTAACCTTGCAGTAAAAGCCGCCATGACTGGCTATGTAGGCACCTGCCTTGCCATCTACCACCGCCTTATCCCTGCAAAATCCGCCACAAAAATGGAAACAGAAGGTTTTACAGCCTTTGAAAGTGTAGTCAAGGATTATATTGAAGGCGAAAGACAGGTTCCGCAGGGTGAAGAAAAACTGGTGGAAAAACCTGTGAGAAAGGTTGGTCTTATATACATCACACCAAACCTTGACCAGACCACAATCAGCCATTATGCAGACTGCGACGCTGTGCTGGTGCTGGTGCTTGGTGCAGGCGGTATGCCAAAACACCAGGAAGCTGCCTTTGATGCCCTGAAGGAAAAAGGTGTAAAGGTTTATATCAAGAGCCAGTGTATCTACGGCAAAGTGGAAGCCATCTACGAAGCCCACTCCGGCGTAAACAAATACATCCCTGTTGTGGACACTTCCATCGACTGGGCAATGTATGCAATTATGTTCGGCGTAATCTGATTATCGCAAATAAAAAAGCACCCGGCAGGGTGCTTTTGTTTATTGGTTCTGTCTGCGGTATGAGGATGGGGAAGTACCGTATACCTTTTTGAAAATATTGGAATACCGGTAGCCGTTGCTGTAGCCGTTTTCTGTGGCAATCTGTGAAATTGTCTTGTCTGTCTGCAGCAGCTGCTTTGCAGAAATATCCAGCTTTGTGCGTGTGATAAACTCCTTGGTGGAGATGCCCAGCATGGACTGGAAGCATTTGTACAGATAGCTCTGGGACACATTGCACAGGCTGCACAGGTCGTCCACAGTCACTGCCTTGTCCGGATTGCTGATAATGTATCTGTGGCAGCGCAGTACCATGGTTTCTTCGCTGGAAGTGGGTTTCTTTTTGCTTGTGTGGTTGATAATGTCAAAGCCGTTGTAGCAGATGATTGCTATCATACGTTTTGTCCACAGCAAGGCGTTGTAATATGCACCGTCCCTTTCTTCGTTTACAAAAAGGAACATATTGTAAAAACTGCGCATAATGTCTTCCCTGATAAGCTGGGGATAGATTGCAATATCTTTCAGCCCCAGTATTTTGCGCAGTTCCGGGTCCTGTCCGGGGTTGTGCAGACTGAAGTTGATTGCCACAAACTGGCATACTTCGCCGGGGGTAGTCTCTGCGTGGTAAAGTGAGCCCGGTGCAAACAGCACACAGTCTCCGGCCTTTGTGTGATAAACATCCTTGCCGATGTAAATATCAGACTGGCCTTTCATCATTACCAGTATTTTGTAATTGTTCAGTACGGTGCGGGGGCTGCTTTTGCCGTCCGCTTCGTTCAGCCAGGCAACACTGGAAACATCGTATTCAAAGCTTTCCAGCTTGTCCACACCCAGGTCTTTTGACAGTGTTTTTACAGTTGATTTCATATATCTCTCCAAATTGTGATTCTTATTATTATTTTAGCATACAGTTATTATATTTACAATATTAAATATAACATATATTATGATATTTATATTTTTTGGGCGAATAAATATATTGATAATTTCTTATCGAATAGTAAACTAATATATGATGTTGTTTACATATAAACCTATATCGCAAAATCATACAGGAGAAAGATAAATGAAAAGAATTACAGCTATCATTCTGACAATGGCAATGGCTTTTTCAATGGTTGCATGTTCTTCCACACCAAAGAACGAAGTTCCACAGGTGGAAGCAGATGTGACAAAAACAGCTGACATTGTTATCGTTGGTGCCGGCGCAGCAGGCCTTGCATCTGCTATCGAAGCAGTTGAAAACGGCGCTGAAAGCGTTATCATCATCGAAAAAACAGCCACAACAGGTGGCTCTCTCAACTTTACAAGCGGTTCCATGTCCGGTGCTGAAACAATCATCCAGCAGATTGACGGCGTGGAAGATACAAAAGAATCCTATGTGCAGGATATTCTGAAAAACGGTGCAAACCTGGGTGACGAAGAACTGATCCGTGCATATGTTGAAGAAGACGTGGCAGCTATCCAGTGGCTGTGGGACAACGGTCTGTCTGACAACAAATTCTCTGTAGACCGTGCCACAGGTACAATGAGCGTTTTCGCACCTGAACACGCACTGTACTCTGTAAAAAGAACATACAAAGCATCCCCGGATGATGCAAGCTACAAATCAGCAGCACACGAAATTCTGGATACTGTAGTTAAAGGCGAAGAAAAAATCGCTATCGACTTCCAGACAGAAGCAAAAATGCTGGTAAACAACGAAGCCGGTCAGGTACTGAGCGTGGTTGCAGAAAATGCAAATGGCGAAACAGTGCTTTACACAGCAAACAAAGGTCTTATCATGGCAACAGGCGGCTACTCCGGCAACCTGAAAATGATGGGCGCCTTCACAGAAAACGGCTCCAGCTATCTGGTAGGCGGTTCTGACGCAGCAGACGGTTACGGTATCTATATGATGCAGAACGTTGGCGCAAACATCGACGCAGAAAAAATGGGCTATGTTCCAACATTCCCAATGGGTCTGGACACAGGCATGGGCCCTGGCAAAATCGCTTCCACATATATGTGGAAATACGGCGCAATCTGCGTAAACCAGGAAGGCAACCGTTTTGTTAAAGAAACAGAAGCTGACCCTGCTATCCGTGAAGTTGCACTGGAAGAACAGACAAATGCTATCCAGTACGACATCTTTACAGACAACATCATCGAAACAGTAAACAAACTTGGCACAAACGTATTCTGGAACTACTTCTATGCTCCGGGCATGCCATACAACAGATTTGTTGTGGAAGCTGATTCCATCGAAGAACTGGCAGCAAAAATCGGTGTTGATGCAGACAACCTGGCAAAAACAATTGCAGATTACAACGCACACGTTGAATCCGGCGAAACAGATGAATTCGGCCGTGAATTCACAGAAGAATCCCTGGACTACAACTACTCCTGCGCTATCAACAAAGTTGAAGGCGACAAATACTACGCAATCGCACAGAGAGCTCTGGTTGTAATGACACTGGGCGGTGTGCAGACAAACACATCTGCACAGGTTCTGGATGCTGACGGCAATGTTATCCCTGGTCTTTACGCAGCCGGCGAATGTGTTGGCGGCATCTGGGGCAAATTCGTTTCAGGCGGTACAGGCGTAATGGGTCCTATCGTATTCGGCAGACTGGCAGCACGCACAGCTATGACAACAGAACTGGCAGAAAGCTATGCTATGAAAGCTCCACAGACAGTTATCACAGAAGATATGTTTGAAGTTAAAGAAGAAGCTGTTGATACAGAATCCCGTTTCGATATGACAAAAGCTCTGAAAGACGGCGAATACACAGCAGAAGTTGAAGGTCAGGAAGGCCCGATGACAGTTAAAACAACTGTTACAGACGGCAAAATCGCAGCAGTAGAAGTTGTTTCCAACAATGAAACACCATCTATCGCAGCAGCAGCCCTGGATTCAATCCCAGGCGCTATCGTTGCAGGCAACACATGCGATGTTGATGCTGTTTCCGGCGCAACACTCACATCCAACAGAATTATGGATGCTGTTGCACTCTGCCTTGCACAGGCAGCTGAATAAGCTATCATTAAAATCCCTCATATAAAAACAGAAAACCCACCGACAAAGGTATATCCTCCTTTCCGGTGGGTTTCTTTTTTGCGGTTGTACTATAGTTCTGTCATTCCGGACACCGCAGGCGGAGTAATCTCATATACAGTGACTTGTATTCTGATAAAATCGTAGGGGACGGGTTTCCCGTCCCGTTGCATAACCACACAACCATTGCTCTTATGCAATCGTAGGGGCGGATGCCCACATCCGCCCGTTGCCGGTTCACTTTTCGCTGAATAATCCGTGTAGGGGCGGGGCTTTGTCCCCGCCCGTTGCCGGTTCGCCATGTCCGACACCGCAGGTGGCGACTGTGTGCGAATGCCCGCTGCGGCTGTAGCGTAGCGACTAAATGGTTTTGCCGCAGGCAAAAACGCGAGCCGATCCTGCGAGCGTAGTGGTGCGGGCAAGGCAAAGCGGCGTCCCGACGCCCCT
>JAFULT010000086.1 GCA_017483145.1 Oscillospiraceae bacterium
AGCAGTCTTCAGAAATAATGCTGTCCACATACATATTGTCATAGTAAAAATCCCACAGGGCAGTGGAATATTTCTGCCGGTTTCTGGCATCGCAGATATATTGATATTCTGTTTTTCTTGTGTTGTCACTGCATTTTCTGTCACTGATAAACACAGTGAAAACCGGGTGCAGATTTTCAATATTCTGCAGTATTTCATCAGAAAGTATATCTGTCACATTATCATCTGAATAATTGTAAAGGACAGAATACAGATATTTTCTTTTTCGCAGCAGTCTGCAGGCATCGCTTATGTTATGTGCATAGTTTACGACAAACATAATATTGTTTATTTCATCAGCTTCATCCAGCATGGCGTGGGTGATTTCCTGGGGCTGGCAGATAAAAACAAAAGCACAGGCGGTAAATTCTTTTGCAATGTTGATGATATATTCCGGGTTGTCTGTGCATTCGATTATCCATGTGTATATCCCCAACTCCATACCCTGACGGATTATACTGTGATACTTTTCTTCATTTTCAATATAATCCTGGCCGTTTACAGTAAGGGTAAGACACCATGGAATATTATAATTTTTCTGTTTTTCTATAGTTCTTATAGTTTTTGCACCTTCGATAAAGCTGTTATAGCCCATATTTATGCCAAAATCTATAACTCGCTGATGGTCGATATTGTTTACGCAGTCTGTTATCAGTTTATAATATCCGCTGTTTTCATTCTGCAGCATTGTCTGTGCAGTAGTAAAAAAATGCTTCTGGAAACCGCCTTTGGTAAAATGCAGTGCCATATCAATCAGGTTTCTTATGCTTCGCTGTGGCGAATCCTGTATTTCGTCCAGCGTTTTTCGTATTACTGTTTCGGTAAGGGTATAAATCATTGGATTTGTCATAATTCTGTCCTTAATAATGGTATTACATCAATTTTATTTTATCAATACAAGGCTGTATGCAAAACGGACATTAATCAAAAAGTGTCCTAAAAGACGGAACTGTTTATAAAATCTGTTATTTTTTCTCCGTCACGCAGACCTTTTTCATACAGACGGACAAGGTTTTCTTTTTTGCCCTTGATTGTTGTTACTTCACATGTATCATCAGGTGCTATTATCAGTACTTTGCCCTGCTTTGCATATTCTTTGGCAATGGCTACTTCTTCGTTATATCGGTCAGCCTTTGTAAGCAACTGTCCTGCTGCACGGGGATATTTTCTGATTATTCTGTCTGCCAGAAAGTCATCGTGGCCAACCTGTCTGATTTCGTTTTCAGGTCTTGTCAGTATCAGCACCACTTTGTCACAGCCCATTTCAAAGGCTTTTTCTATGGGGACAGGGTCAGCCAGTGCTCCGTCAAAGTATACATCTCCGCCAACTGCCTGTGGCTGGCATACAAACGGTATGGCACAGCTGGCCTTCAGTATGCTGTAATCATCCTTTGGTATTTCTTCTTTTGAAAAATATTTTACATCTCCGGTTAGCGCGTGAGTGGCGAGAAAGTGCAATTCCATAGGATTTGCCATAGCTGCTTCATAATCAAGTGGGTTTTCTCCGTCAGAGTTACTCAATGTGCTGTATATATAATCAAGGTCAAGAAAGTTTTTCTTTTTTATAAAGTTGGACAGGCTGGCATATTCTTTGCGCAGGCCGTATTCGGAATAGAATTTAAAGTTTCTTTTCTGCTGGCCTGCCGCATAGGAAATCAGATTAGCTGCACCGGCAGAAATGCCTATACCAAAATCAAATTTTACATTGTTTTTCATACAGCAGTCCAGAACGCCGGCAGCATATATGCCTCTGTAACCGCCACCAACATCAATTACACCAATCTTCATACGCGCCTCCTTATCTGTTTAAAATTGTAGAATTATATATTCCTTTAAACAAAGGACAAAGCATTGCTCCCGTCCCAAAATGTAACAGTTTTGTTTTATCTGTCACATTTTGGGACAAATATTTTTTTGTGTCCCGTGATTGTTTTGTATCCGGGGAATATACTGAAACCATAAACAGAAAGGAAATATTCAATTATGAGCAGTATAAAAGAAACTATGCAGAATTTTGCTGTAAAACAGGCCCTTAACTATGTAGAAGGCAACCCTGAAGAAAATATACCAAAACTTATGGCTATGGCTGACAAATACCTGCCGGAAGGCTGGTACGAAGAAGCCAGAGTACAGATAAGAAAAGCTATCGAAGAAAAGAACAACTGGTATCAGTTGATTTTAAAGGTTTATGACCTTGACCCCGGTGTGAGAAAAGCATTTTTCAATAACTTCCTGTTCAACGCCAGCCTTAAAGGCAGTGCTATCCAGCACGAGAACAGGGAAAAATATGGCTGTAACATTCCATGGGCAATCCTGCTGGACCCTACATCCGCCTGCAATATGAAATGTACAGGATGCTGGGCTGCAGAATATGGCAATCATCTGAATCTTTCACTGGAAACAATTGATTCTATTATCCGTCAGGGTAAGGAACTGGGTACATATATGTACATTTACACAGGCGGCGAACCACTGGTGCGCAAAAAAGACCTGATTAAAATCTGTGAAATGCACCCGGATTGTTCTTTCCTGTCATTTACCAACGGCACACTGATTGATGAAGAATTCTGCCAGGAAATGCTGAGAGTTAAAAACTTTGTGCCTGCAATCTCACTGGAAGGCTTTGAAGAAGCAAACGACTCCCGCCGTGGCGAAGGCTGTTACGCCCACGTTGCAAAAGCAATGCAGCTGCTGAAAAGCCACAACCTGCCTTTTGGTATGTCTGTCTGCTATACAAGTGCAAACTATAAAGATGTTACCAGCAAGGAATTCTTTGATTATATGACAGACAACGGTGCACTGTTTGCCTGGTTCTTCCACTATATGCCTGTTGGCAACAATGCTGCCACAGCACTTCTGCCAGACCCACAGCAGAGAACAGAGGTTATGCAGAGAATCCGCGGCTACCGCAACACACATCCTATTTTCACAATGGACTTCCAGAATGATGCACAGTATGTTGGCGGCTGTATTGCTGGTGGCAGAAACTATATGCATATCAACGCAAAAGGCGATGTGGAACCTTGCGTATTCATCCATTACTCCGACTGCAATATCCACGATACAACACTGCTGGATGCACTGAGAAACC
>JAFULT010000087.1 GCA_017483145.1 Oscillospiraceae bacterium
CCATTGCTATGCTTGCCCTTGCCAGCCAGTACCGTTTCAAACGGGGTATGACATCACTCTATGATATGACAGACGTTCTGGGGGGCACACACAACCAGCTCAGTCCGGAATGGCTGCTTAATGTTCGACTGATGGCGGGCTTTATGTTTTCTCTTGGTCTGTTTGTTCTCGGCCTTGCAATCACTGCAAAAATCAGAATTGCAAAATGGAGAAAAGCAGGCGTATTCAATGAAGAACGGCACAGAATGATGACTGATGCAGAAATCGCTGAAAGAGATGCAAGACTTGCAGCAGAAGCTGCAGCTGCACTGGAAGCTGAAAAAGCAGAAACAACAGAAGAAACAACTGAAGAAACAACTGAAGAATAACAACAGATAAAAAGCACCCTGCGGGGTGCTTTTGTTTTTGGCTGTCAATAATAAAAGGGGAGGGCAATCAGCCCTCCCGTTATTTTGTGTTATTTGGATTTAAAAACTTTTTTCATAGCTTTTATAGCTTTCTCACAGTTTGCTCTTGGACATGCGCAGTTGAAACGCAGATATGTCTTGCCGTGGAAACCGCGGCCGTCAGTTGTGATAACGCCCACTTCTCTCAGTTTGTCACGGATAACACCTACATCGTCACACAGACCGTCAAAGTTTACCCACAGCACATATGTGCCCTGTGGCAGGTCAACGCTTACACCTTCACATGTGTTGAAATAATCCACCATAAGTTCCTGGTTTTTACGCACATATTTCAGCATTTCGTCCACATATTCTGCACCGCCTGTGTATGCACCGATGCAGGCTTCCAGAGTCAGCAGGGAAACAGCATTTGAATGTGTTGTGCTGCCGATTTTGTCGATTTTGTCTCTCATCTGTTTGTTGTATGTAACAGAGTAAGAGCCCTGCAGACCGGCAAGGTTAAATGTTTTGGATGGTGCATAGTTTGCTGTTACGATTTCTTTTGCCAGGTCACTTACACTCTGTGTTGGGATGTGTTTGCAGGTTGGGTCTACCACAAAGTCTGCCCAGATTTCGTCTGAAACAATTTTTACACCCAGTTTGCCGCACAGGTTTACTACGTTTTCAATTTCCCATTTTTCCCATACACGGCCTGTTGGGTTGTGTGGTGAACAGAAAATCATCAGGCTGATTTTGTTTGCAACAATCAGTTTTTCCATTTCTTCAAAGTTCATTCTCCACACGCCCTTTTCATCTTTCACCAGTGGGGAGTAAACCAGGTTTCTGCCCAGATTTTTTACAGTGGACTGGAAACCTGTATAGGTTGTCTGGTTGATAAGGATGTTTTCACCAGGCAGTGTAAATGCTTCCACAGCAGCACCAACACCGGCCAGAACGGAAGTATGGTTGAGTATATATTCTCTTTTAACCATTGGGTTGCCATAGCGTGTTGCGTGCCAGTTGGCAATAGCATCAAAATATTCAGCAGAAGGCAGATAGTAACCGTATGCAGGGTGTTTTACACGTTCCATCATTCTTTCCACGATGCTTGGTGCTGTTTCAAAGTCCATATCTGCAATCCACATTGGTACTACGTCTTCTTCCGGTACCGGTGTGTAGTATGGGCCAGGGTTTTTGTGCGCTTCCCATTTGAAAGCACCTGTGCCGCGTCTTTCCAGATGTTTGTCAAAAAAAGTTGAATCCATAATCATTTTCCTTTCGAATATTATTACTGTTATTTTAACAGAAAACACAAATATGTATCAATTGACAGATAGTATATAATTTTACAGGCTGAATTGTGAATTGTATTTATAATAAAAAAGTGAGTGCATCTTTGTGTGATAATCTCACAGAATATCGAGAGTAGATTTGATATAATATATTAAAATACAATTCCTTTGGAAAGGAGAAAGCAAATGAAAAAAGTTCTGATTATTGTGGGTTCTCTCAGAAAAAAATCTTTTAATATGCAGCTGGCAAAAATTGTTGAAACTCTGCTGAAAGACAGGGCAGAAGTCAGTTTCCTTGAATACTGTGATGTTCCGTTTCTGAATCAGGATTACGAATTCCCAACACCTGAAAGTGTACAGAAGGCACGCCGGGCGGTGCTGGATGCAGACGGCATATGGATATTCACTCCAGAGTACAACTATCAGATTCCGGGTGTGCTGAAAAACCTGCTGGACTGGCTGTCCAGACCACTGGTACAGGGAGACAGGCGGCGCGGTTCTGCGTTGAAAGACAAGCCTGTTACAATCTGTGGTGTTGCAGGCAAAAGTGCTGCAGCAGGCGCAAGGAAAAATCTCAGTGCACTGGCACAGTCCATGTCTATGAAACTTGTTGGCGGAGTGGGCACAGGTGTGGCACTTGACAGCCGGGCCTGGTCAACTGATGTGCTTTCTCTTTCTGAAGAAAATATCGCAATGCTGGAAAAACAGATAGAATTATTTATAAATTCCATATAAAAAACAGGATGTCATAATGACATCCTGTTTTTATTTTTCCAGTTTCAGTTTAACAAGATACTCTGTTGTATCTTCTTCAAATTTCTTATCACCTGTAAGCCGGAAGCCATATCGTTTATAAAATCTTATTGCATCTGTATTTTTCTCCAGTGCCCACAAGTTATCGGCGCCATTTTCCACAGCAAACTGCAACAGTTTGCCGCCGATCCCCTTGTTTTGCAAAACAGGTTCTACAAAGAGTTTTTTGATTTCAGCTGCTTCAACACAGGTAAACCCTTTTACAGTGCCGTCATCATATACATAAAAACTGTTTATTTTATCAGCATATTTTTCAATAAGTGCCGGTACGGTCAGATATTTGAAATAAAACCAATCACTTTTAAAAATCGGGTAGAAATTCAGCCTGTAATTGAATAATTCTATTTCTGCAATTCTTGTCAGGTCATTTGTGACAGCTTTTCTGATGTTGTCCATACTATCTTTTGTTCACTGCTGATGTGCCTTTTTCCAGCAGATATGTTGCTTCCAGGTCTGCCAGATGTGTCATTACAGCCAGCGGGTAACGGCGGTAGGCTTCACTCATTGCAAAACTGCCTGCCTTGGCACTGTCGTCAAAGCCACCCATGTGCCAGCGTATAGCCATAGCTTCTTCTATTGTCAGACGCATAAACCTTTCCACAAGAAAAACGCTTTTTTCCCCGTGACCAAAGGGAAACTGGTCATCTACATTGTATACCTTCACTTTTTCCCACTGTCCGGTTACCTCGTTTTTCACATTTCTGCTGCCTTCAGTGTAAAAGTTTATTTTGCAGAAATCGTGACACAGGGCAACAAGCGCAATGGTTTCATCCGAATACATTTTGTCAATATCATTTCTTGCTTTCAGTACTTTGTATACGTTCAGACTGTGCATTACCAGTCCGCTTTCACAGGCGCCGTGATAGCGCGTGCTGGCAGGGGCGGTAAAGAAATCAGTTCTTTCCAGCCATTCCAGCATTTTGTCTGCACCTTTTCTTGTAACGTAAGTATTGAATATTTCCATAAATTCAGCTTTATAGTCCATATAATCACCTTTGTCTGTTTATTAAAAATATTATACATTACTGATAGAAAAAATAAAAGAGATGAAATCACTTTCATCTCCTTGTATCTTATAATGTTGAAATTACAGGTCAATTTCGTCCAGGATTTCTTTCAGTACAGCAACTTCTTCTGCTGTCAGGGAAATGCCTTTGCCCATTTTTGTGCCATCCGGTGACCAGTCACGGATATCATATTTTGGTTCTCTGTCACCCCAGGAAACAAGATTCAGCTGTCTTTCCCAGCCACCTTTGCCCTGGCTGATAACACCCAGTTTTTCAACTATTTCATATTTGAACTCTGCCATTTTTCTCACCTCTTTAAAGTATTGCTACCCATTGTACTGCATCTTTGCCGCAAATGCAAGCACAAAATATTGACTTTTTTACATCAAGGTATTAAAATATAGAAAAAATATAGTTAAAAGCTGTGAAAAAGAGGCGATAAAACCGTTTGTTTTCAAGAGAGCCGGGGCAGGTGAAAGCCGGCAGACAGACCTTTATTGTGTAGCTTTTGAGCTGACCGGGTGAACTGACAGTAGCCCCGTCCGTATCCTTCTGCGTTAAAGAAAAACAAGGGGTCCTGTATCTGTACAGGGCAATTTGGGTGGTACCACGGTTATAAATCGTCCCATATTTTTGTGGGGCGGTTATTTTTTTATATTTTTTGTACTGCTCCTGAAAATAGAAAAAGGAGAAAAAACAAATGAAAGAACTGGAAAAAATCTACAATCCTAAACGGGTTGAAGACAAAACCTACCGGATGTGGATGGAAAACAAATACTTCCACACTGAAATTGACAAAACAAAGAAACCTTACACAATTATGATGCCGCCTCCAAACATCACAGGTCAGCTTCATATGGGTCACGCACTGGACAACACTCTGCAGGATATCTTTATCCGTTACAAGAGAATGGCCGGTTACTGTGCACTGTGGGTTCCTGGTACAGACCACGCTTCCATTGCTACAGAAGCTAAAATTGTTGAAGCAATGGCAAAAGAAGGTCTGACAAAAGAAATGATCGGCCGTGAAAAGTTCCTGGAAAGAGCCTGGGACTGGAAAGAAAAATATGCAGGCCGTATCGTTGAACAGCTGAAAAAAATGGGCGTGTCCTGTGACTGGGACAGAGAAAGATTTACAATGGACGAAGGCTGTAGCGAAGCAGTTAAAGAAGTTTTTGTAAACCTTTACAACAAAGGTCTTATCTACCGCGGTGAAAGACTGGTTAACTGGTGTCCGCACTGTCTTACATCAATTTCTGATGCTGAAGTAGAATTCAGCGAACAGGACGGCAACCTGTGGCATATCCGCTACCCAATCAAAGACAGCGATGAATTTATCACAGTGGCTACAACACGTCCTGAAACAATGCTGGGCGACAGCGGCGTTTGTGTTGCACCTGATGACGAAAGATATACACATCTTATCGGCAAACACGCCATCCTGCCACTGGTAGGCAGAGAACTGCCAATCTTTGCAGACAGCTATGTTGAAAAAGAATTCGGTACAGGTGCTGTAAAAATGACACCTGCCCACGACCCTAACGACTTTGAAGTTGGCGCACGTCACGGCCTTGATATCATCAGATGTATGAACGATGATGCCACAATGGCAGATATGGCTGGCAAATACGCAGGTATGGACCGCTTTGCTGCAAGAAAAGCAATCGTAAAAGACCTTGAAGAACAGGGTTACCTTGTAAAAATTGAAACACATAAACACAATGTTGGCACCTGCTACCGTTGCCATAACACAATCGAACCAATGATTTCAAAACAGTGGTTTGTAAAAATGGAACCTCTGGCAAAACCTGCTATCGAAGCAGTACGCAGCGGCGAAACAAAATTCGTTCCTGAACGTTTTGACAAAATTTTCTACCACTGGATGGAAAACATCAAAGACTGGTGTATTTCCCGTCAGCTGTGGTGGGGTCATCGTATTCCAGCCTGGTACTGCCAGGACTGCGGTGAAATCATTGTAGCAAAAGAAGAACCAACAGTTTGTCCAAAATGCGGCTGTACACATCTGGTACAGGACGAAGATACACTGGATACATGGTTCTCATCTGCATTGTGGCCATTCTCCACACTGGGCTGGCCAGATGAAGACAGCGAAGACCTGAAATTCTTCTACCCAACCAGCACACTGGTAACAGGTTATGATATCATTTTCTTCTGGGTTGCAAGAATGATCTTCTCCGGTGTTGAACATATGGGCAAAGCTCCATTTGACACAGTTCTCATCCACGGTATTGTTCGTGATGCAAACGGTGTTAAAATGTCCAAATCCCTGGGCAACGGTATTGACCCGCTGGAAGTAATCGACCAGTACGGTGCAGACGCACTGCGTTACACACTGGCAACAGGTTCTTCTGCAGGCAACGACACACGTTACTCCGATGAAAAGGTAAAAGCTTCCCGTAACTTTGCAAACAAACTGTGGAATGCTGCACGTTTCATTCTTATGAACATTGATGGCGAAATCGAACCGGGTCTGCCTGAAAAACTGGAACAGGAAGACAAATGGATTCTGTCTGCACTGAACAATACAGCTAAAGCTGCAACAGAAAACCTGGAAAACTTTGACCAGGGTCTTGCTGCACAGAAAGCATATGACTTTATCTGGGACCAGCTGTGTGACAGATATATCGAAATCGCAAAAACACGTCTGAACAGTGAAGACAAAGAAACAAAAGACAATGTTCGCCGCGTTCTTGTTTATGTAATGAACGGCGCACTTAAACTCCTGCATCCATTTATGCCATTTATCACAGAAGAAATCTACCAGGCACTGCCAAACAACACAGGCAGCATTATGGTAAGCGAATGGCCTGCATACAAAGAAGAACTGAACTTTGAAAAAGAAGAAAAATCCCTTGACAGAATTTTTGCTCTTGCCAAAGAAATCAGAGCTCTGCGTGCACAGCTGGGTGCACACCCAACAAACAAAACACATCTGATTATCGAAACAGAACATACAGATGACTTTGAACAGGGTCTGGTATTTGTAGAAAAATTTGCATTCTCCAAAGAAACACAGATTGTTACAAAATTTGAAGGCGATGCAAAACTGTATTCACAGATTGTTGTTGAAGGTGCCCGTGCATTTATCCCAACAGGTGACCTTGTTGACAAAGAAAAAGAAACTGCCCGTCTCAACAAAGAACTGGCAGCAGTTGAAAAGGATATCAAGATTATTTCCGGCAAACTGAACAACGCAGGCTTTATGGCAAAAGCCCCACAGGCTGTTGTTGACCAGGAAAAAGCAAAACTGGAAAATGCTCTGGGCAAAAAAGAAAAAATTCTTGAAAGCCTTGAAGCACTTAACTAAATAACATTATGGGCGGAGCATTGCTCCGCCTTTTGTTTTATAGTATAATAAATAACATATAAGTTTATTAACGGAGATATCACTATGAATGCTGAAATAAATCTGACAAATGTACTGCTTGAAACAGACAGACTTATTCTGAGAGAATGGGAAGAAAACGACCTTAATGATTTTTTTGAATACGCCAGTGTTGACGGTGTGGGCCAGATGGCAGGCTGGCAGCCTCATAAGTCACTGGAAGAATCTGCCACTATACTGAAAATGTTTATTGACGGCAGAAAAACTTTTGCTGTTGTATTGAAAGAAAACAACAAGGCAATCGGTTCGGTGGGAATTGAAAAATTGAGCACTGAAATTGACGGCTATGAAAATATGAAAGGCAGGGAAGTAGGTTATGTTCTCAGCAAAGATTACTGGGGACAGGGGCTTATGCCGGAAGCGGTTAAAGCGGTAATCAATTATTGCTTTGAAACAGCTGGCTGTGATTACCTGCTGTGCAGCTGCTCTCCACAGAATACACAGTCTGCCAGAGTTATAGAAAAGTGCGGTTTCCGCTTTGTGCTTGAAAAAGTGAGAAAACTTACCGATGGCAGCACCCGCGCTGCAAGATATCATATACTTGATAAGCCAAACAGATAACAGATATTGTAAAGGAGATGTATTATGACCTATCAGCAAGCTGTTGACTATATCCACTCACGTCCAAGGTTTAAAAACACCGATAACCATAAAGCTATGCGAAAGCTGCTGGATTATCTGGGCAATCCACAGGACAATCTTAAATTTGTACATATTGCCGGCACCAACGGCAAAGGCAGCTGTGCAGCTATGTCTGCCAACGTGCTTAAAACCGCCGGCTACAAAGTGGGGCTTAATGTTTCTCCTTTTGTGGTGGAATTCACAGAGCGTTTTCAGATAAACGGGGAATATATTCCAAAAGACACTTTGGCAGCCATTACAGAAAAAATAAAATTCTATCAGGAAAAAATTCTGGCAGAAGATAAACTGGAACTGCTGGAATTTGAAATAGTAACTGCTATAGCCTTTTATTATTACAATATGGAAAAATGCGATATAGTTGTTCTTGAAGTTGGCATCGGCGGCCTGCTGGACAGCACAAATGTAATCAAGGACAGCCTTGTGTCCTGCATTATGAATATCAGCTTTGACCATACAAATATTCTGGGTAACACCCTTTCTGAAATTGCATATCAGAAAGCCGGCATTATCAAACAGGGGCGCCCTGTTATCTGCTATCCGGCACAGGAAGCTTCTGCCCTTGAAACAATCAAAAAGGTTGCAGATGGTAAAAATGCACCATTTATTCTGCCGGATATAAATGATATAAAAACAACCGCCACAGGGTTTATGCAGTCAACCTTTGAATATGACGGCAAAAAAATCACACAGGCCTTTACAGGCAAACATCAGAGCTATAATGCCACAGTTGTTATAGAAGCAATGAAACAGCTGCGTCAGTATGGCTACAACATTTCTGATGAAAACATTGTCAATGGTATTGAGACTACAAAATTCCCTGCAAGAATTGAAGTCATCAGCACCAATCCCCTTGTTATTCTTGACGGTGGACATAATATTGACGGTGTTACAGCCCTGCTCAATGTGCTGAAAGAAAACAGCATCACAGGTCTTACGGCTGTCTGGGCATCACTTTCAGACAAAGAGCCGGAAAAAATCATTGAAATGATGACACCTTACATAGACACTTTATATACAGTGCCTCTTTTCGGCTCACGCGCCCTTACACCGCAGCAGCTGGCAGATATGGCCCGCCCACATTTCAAAAATGTACATACCGCAGACAGCGTTGAATCAGCTATCGATATGGCGATGAAGGATATTGGCAGCGGTCTGCTGGTATTTGGTTCACTTTATCTTGCCTCAGATGCAAGAAATCATCTTATAAATACAACAAAATAACATACATATTAAAGACTCCCTTCGGGGAGTTTTTATTTTGCCCATAATACGACAAATTATTTACTAAATGTATTTTATTATATATACAGCTACTTATAAAAAACAAAGGAGCAATTATGACAAAAGCAGAATTCTTACACGACAAATCAAAACTCACTGTTTTTCTTTATGGGGAAATTGACCACCATGGGGCACGGCAGGTCAGAGGACAGATAGACAGCCGGGTTTTAAAGCTGATGCCGGAAATCGTAATAATAAATTTTTCCAATGTAACATTTATGGACTCTTCCGGCATTGGTCTTGTACTTGCCCGCTACAAATTCTGTTCTGACTGTGGCGCTTCTCTTTATGTGGAAGGTGTGGACAGGCAGACAGGAAAAATACTTGCACTTGCAGGCATAAAAACAATTCAGAATATCAATAATTGACAGGTGACATTATGCAAAACGAAAATTATTTCAAAATTCAGTTTCCATCACGTTCAGTAAATGAATCATTTGCCCGTATGACTGTAGCATCTTTCTGTATGCAGTTTGACCCCAATATTGAACAGCTTAACGACATCAAAACTGCAGTCAGTGAAGCAGTCACAAACTGTGTTGTCCACGCCTATCCGGACGCCACAGGCACAGTATACATAACAGCCATACTGAAAGATTCCACTTTGAAAATCACTGTCAAGGACAAGGGTGTTGGCATACCGGATATTTCCCAGGCTATGCAGCCTATGTACACAACCGATATGAAAAGTGAACGTGCCGGCCTGGGTTTTGCAGTTATGCAGGCTTTTATGGATAAAGTAAAGGTGTATTCAAAACCGGGAAAAGGCACAAGGGTTGTTATGACAAAAAATATAGGATAGGTGTTTTGTCATGTCTGTGGCTATCAAGCAAAAAGATGTTCAGAGAGAAAAGTTTATTGAATCAAATCTTGGCCTGGTGCATTCCTGTGCCAACCGCTTCCGAGGTAAAGGTATAGAATATGAAGAAATGTATGCAGCCGGCTGTATAGGTCTTATCAAAGCCTATGATGCCTTTGATACAGACCGAGGTGTACAGTTTTCTACCTATGCCGTCCCGGTTATCCTTGGTGAAATAAAAAAATTGTTCCGTGATGGCGGAATGGTAAAAGTAACACGCAGCGTAAAGGAATTGTCTTTAAAAGTAAATTACGCCAGAGACACTTTGCAGAAAAAACTGGGCCAGGAGCCGACATTAAAAGAAATAGCATTTGAACTTAACGTACCTGTGGAAGATGTGGCACAGGCTGTATCGGCAGCCACTCCGCCAATGTCGCTTACTGCAGCCTTCGAGGATGAAGACGGACAGACCGAATTTGATATTCCAATAGAAAGTGCAGAAGAGGAACTCACAAATATGATGGGTCTGAAATATGCAATAAGTGATCTGGACAAAGAAGAAAAACAGATTATTTATTTAAGGTTTTTCAAAAATCTTACCCAGTCTGCAACAGCCGATATAATGAATAAAACACAGGTTCAGATTTCAAGAAAAGAAAGAAAAATAATCCTTAAACTGCGAAAACGCTTTATGGAATAAGATTTATTGGACAAAATAAACAAACGAAATACTGTTTTGAAAAAGAAAACTGAACAAAAAGTAAAAAGTAGTAAAAATATAAAAAAAGTACTTGCAAAATGCAAGAAAAGGGTGTAATATATAACTCACCGAGCAAGAGACGGTCAAAACCAAGAACGAAAGTTCAAAAAGAATTAAAAAAATTCAAAAAAAGTGTTGACAAAGTCAAAAAGCTGTGGTATGATATACAAGCTGTCACACGACAGCAGGTAAGATAGGACCTTGAAAATTAAACAATAAAGAACAAAAGCTTGTGAAGGAATCTAAGAGATTTTTTGAGTAGTGGTGGTACGCCACGTAAAATAAAGTATGTACACAAGTAAGGAAGAA
>JAFULT010000088.1 GCA_017483145.1 Oscillospiraceae bacterium
CATTTTTAAGTTGGTGTCGCTTAGACGCGCCTTTAGTCGCCGCTGTTATTGTTTACCCTTATATGGGTGTTATTCATACCCCGTCAGTTCGGGCGGGGTTTGTGATTTTGCAGATAAGATTATAAAGGCAGGCCTTTTTTATTATTTTATTTGTGATTGTGTTATGTAATCATATAAGCTTTTATATTTCTATATACACTCTATAGCATATTTTGCTTATTTAAAAAAAGACCGCAAAAGCGGTCTTTTTTAACAGAAGTATTTTTGTACAGCATAATTATATTATGGAAATTGTCTGGAGCGCAATCTTCTTTTACAATTTTTTACACACCTGATCACAAACACAAACAGTAAACGGAGAGAGTGAAATACACTCTCTCCATTTTTTATGCATCCACAGTTGAGATACCGATAGTCATTTCTTCCAATGCATCCAGTAATACTGTTAAAGTATCAAGTGAGGTAAAAATTTGGACATTATGTTGAACAGCCCGACGGCGTATGGACGCACCGTCAGGGTCATGAACACCGGATGACATCGGTCTGGTATTTACCACATAGCTTATATGGCCTGACTGTATTGATTCAATAATTTCATTGCTGCCTTCGCTGAGCTTGCTGCGCTGTCTTGTCCTTATACCATGCTTTTTCAGGAACAGCGCTGTGCCTGATGTGGCTTCTATATTGAAGCCCATATCATAAAACCTGCGTATCAAAGGCAATGCTTCAGCCTTGTCTTCATCTGCCAGAGTTACAAGCACAGTACCATAGCGACGCATTTTTACACCTGAGGCAATCAATGCTTTGTACATAGCACGGTGAAGTTTTTTATCATAGCCTATTGCTTCGCCTGTGGATTTCATTTCCGGAGAAAGATATATATCCATACCTTTAAGCTTGGAAAAGGAAAACACAGGAGCTTTGACATAGTATCGTGATGTTTCTTTTGGATACACCGATACTATTCCCTGTTCTTTCAAAGATTTGCCTAACATAACCATTGTAGCTATGTCAGCAAGAAAATAGCCTGTGGCTTTTGAAAGAAATGGCACAGTTCTTGAAGAACGGGGATTTACTTCGATAATATACACATTTTCATCTTTATCTACGATAAACTGAATATTAAACAGACCTTTTATGCCTATACCCAATCCCAACTTTTCAGTATAGCCAATAATGGTATCCTTGACTTTCTGTGAAATGCTGAATGACGGGTATACGCTGATCGAGTCGCCGGAATGGACGCCGGTTTTTTCAATCAATTCCATAATACCCGGCACAAATACCTGCCTGCCGTCACAGACAGCGTCAACTTCTATTTCTTTACCGTATATGTATTTATCGATAAGAACCGGCCTGTCGTCATCAATTTCCACAGCAGTTTTCAAGTACTGTACAAGGCTGTCTTTGTCAGCAACTATCTGCATTGCCCTGCCGCCAAGTACAAAGCTTGGACGCACAAGAACAGGGAAACCTATTCTTTCAGCTGCAGCGATGCCGTCCGATATATTTGTGACAGCTTTGCCTTTTGGCTGTGGTATATTAAGTTTTTCCAGAAGTTTTTCAAACAAATCCCTGTTTTCCGCCAGTGCTATGGCCTGCCGGTCTGTGCCTATTATTGTTACTCCCTGTTCCTGTAAAGGCTCTGCAAGATTGATAGCGGTCTGACCGCCAAAAGTTGCTATAACCCCAACAGGCTGTTCAAGCTGTACAATATTCATAACATCTTCCACACAAAGAGGTTCAAAATACAGTTTGTCTGCACAGGTGTAATCTGTTGACACGGTTTCAGGATTATTATTGATGATTATTGCCTCATAGCCTGCAGAACGGATTGTCTGTACAGCATGTACCGTGGAATAATCGAATTCTACCCCTTGGCCTATACGTATAGGACCGGAACCGAGAACAATTATTTTTTCTCTGTCTGTTACTACAGACTCATTTTCATCTTCATATGTAGAGTAAAAATATGGTACATAGCTGTCAAACTCTGATGCGCATGTATCAATCATTTTGTACACAGGCAAAATACCGTTCAGTTTTCTGAGATGAAAAACACCTTTTTCACTTATATTCCACAGCTTGGCAATAGAACTGTCTGCAAAACCCATTCTTTTTGCTGACCGCAATATCGCTATATCTCCTGGCCAATTTTTAAGCATTACTTCCATATCTGTGATGTTTTTCAGTTTTGTAATAAAAAATTGGTCTATTGAGGACAGTTTTGCAATTTTGGCCACAGTATAATTCCTTCTCAGAAGTTCTGTCACAGCAAAAATTCTGTCATCTGTACCCTGTGTAATATATGACATAAGGTTTCCATCAGTATATTCACTGAATTTTTTACTATACAGATGACTATGTCCTGTCTCCAGAGAACGGACTGCCTTAAGCAAGCTTTCCTCAAATGTGCGCCCTATTGACATAACCTCGCCTGTGGCTTTCATCTGCGTATCCAGAGAATTGTCAGCTTCGGCAAATTTATCAAATGGGAAACGGGGCATTTTACATACCACATAGTCAAGAGCA
>JAFULT010000089.1 GCA_017483145.1 Oscillospiraceae bacterium
AAAACCAGTGTAGACTATCTGCTGGGTGTGGAAAAGCTGGTGGAAAATGTGGTGGCTCATGCAGGCGGTGAATTCGCCATTCCTATCATCGGTACTGTAAAGGCCGGTTACAATGCATTGGCATACAATGATGATTATGGTGTTGAGTACGCAAATGTGCGCAACCCTGAAGAATATTTCTACCTTATTGTAAAGGGCGACAGTATGGAGCCAAGAATAAAAGACGGTGACCTGGCACTTGTTCACAAACAGAACACTCTTAATGACGGTGACCTGGGTGTAATTGTTTACGGAGACAATGAAGGGACTCTGAAACGCTTTGTAAAAAAAGGCAATATGATTATTCTGCAGCCGTTCAACCCTGAATATGAAGCCAAAGTGCTTACAGGCGAAGAACTGAACGATGTATATATCGCAGGCAGAGTTGTGGAAACAAAGACAAAGTGGTAACAGTTTATGGCATTTGACTATAAAAAGGAATATAAAGAGTTTTATCTTCCTAAAGATAAGCCTTCTATTATTAATGTTCCGCCTATGAATTTTATTGCTGTGCGCGGCAAAGGCGACCCGAATCAGCCGGATGGTGAATACAAGGCTGCAATGAATCTGCTGTATGGCATAGCTTTTACAATAAAAATGAGCAAAAAGACTGACCATCGTATTGAAGGTTACTTTGATTATGTGGTTCCTCCACTGGAAGGTTTCTGGTGGCAGGATAACACAGATGGTATCGATTACAGCCGTAAATCTGATTTCCATTGGATATCACTTATACGCCTGCCGGACTTTGTAACCAAAGCCGATTTTGACTGGGCAGTAAAAGAAGCATCTGTAAAAAAGAAAACAGATTATTCAAAAGCAGAATTCTTCACATACAATGAAGGTTTATGTGTGCAGTGTATGCATATCGGCAGTTACGATGATGAACCAGCAACTATCGCAAAAATGGATGAATTTGCAGCACGGAACGGGTATAAAACAGATATTTCAGACACAAGGTTCCATCACGAAATATATCTCAGTGATGCCAGAAGAACTGCACCCGAAAAGCTCAAAACAGTTATCAGACTTCCTGTAATAAGATTTTAAATCAATCACAGCTGAAAAGCTGTGATTTTTTTTGCTTTTTTATAGTGGTTGTGCAATAATTTAAACATATAATCGTATTCTAAGTAAGGGGGGTTGGCAATGGACAGAGATTTTGACCGCATTGTAAACAGTTATGCAGATATGCTGCTGCGCATCTGCATGCATTACACGCAAAATACTGCCGATGCAGAGGATGTGGTACAGGCCACATTTCTGAAATTGGTGGAAAATAACATTATTTTTAACAGCGCGGAGCACGAAAAGGCTTGGCTTATTAGAGTATGCATAAATTTATGCAAAGATAATCTGAAAAGCAGCTGGAAGAAAAGAGTTTATTCTGTCCACGACACAGAGTTCAAAGACCAACCATATGAAATAAAAGATGAAAGCCCCCTTTTGTCCTACATAAGAACTCTGCCCCCTAAACAAAAAACTGCTGTTTATCTGTATTATTACGAAGATGTGCCCGTAAGCCGGATTGCTACAGCCATGGGTGCAAACCAGAACACCGTTCTGTCCTGGCTGCGCCGTGGCCGCAAAGCGCTGGAAAAACTACTGAAGGAGGAAATGTAGATGTTTAAAGATGACTACCGCAAGGAACTGGACAATATTTCTGCCAGCGAAAAGTTTAAACAGGATACTATTTCCCTTATGAACGAAAAACAGGCAGAATTGCAGCAAAACGAGGCCAAAACCATAAAATTCAGACCAAAATATTATGGCAGGATTGCTGCTTCCGTTGCCGTGTTGGTGCTGGCGCTTGGTGCATACGCATATTCACAGAGTGATTTTGCCATAGGTCCGGATAATGCAGGAGCTGAAAAGGCTGTTGCAGACCAATCTGCAGACCAGGAAATATATGACAGCTATAACCCTGCAGCATCACTTTTAAACAGCAATGATATAAAGATGAGAGTTTATACTGTAAAGGATGCCCAAGCCATAACATCAAATGACCATACGGCAAAAGAAAAGATCAGTGTTTCTGTTGAAAGTGGCGGTATGGGGTATGAAGCTGTAATGTATTATGATATATCAGAAATGGCTACAGATAATCCTTTTGATGAAAGTGACAGCTTTGATATGCTTACTGTGTATCAGTTTAATAAATGTGGTTATGAACAGGCTTATAGCGAATTGCAGTCTGTATTGGACAAACTTGGCAGAACCACGGAAGATATCACAGCTGTAGAGTGTTCATGGTCCGGCACACCTGATACTCATATGGGCAATATCACAACTTATGACTTCTCTCCACCACACAAAGATGCTGTTTTCCAGCTTATGAAAGTCAGTCTTGGAAATGACGTAATTACAATTTTCACTGATGGCATCGTAGATGCAGATCTTTACACAGATATCCCCGACTATAGTTCAAATGATGAATATCTGAATTATATTCAGAATAATTATTCTGATTTCATAGGAGAAAATATAAGAACTTACAATTATAATGACTACACTTATTCCGGTCAGCAGCTGTGCACCAACCACTTCTATTCTGCAAGTGATGACTACAGCGACAATCTGTTGAACTACTCGGTTTTTGATATAGTTTTTAACCATATCGATGATTATGTGTATTATACTGAAGAAAAAGAAGAAGGTATTGCATTTACTTATCTGATGAACAGCACATACTCACCTGCCGTGCAGTTACCTGCAATAAGCTACACGCAAGCCCTAGGGCTGTTATATGAAGGCAATTATCAGACGTCTGTGCCGTATGAAATACACAATGATTCTGTTGTGGTAAAAATTGAACTGGTGTATAAAGAACCTCCAAGAAATTATCAGACAATGGTAAAAGAAGGCTGTGCCCTGCCTTTCTATAAATTCTATGTACAGCTGCCGGATGAAACTGCCACTGAAAACGGAGTACTGAAACATTATGGTGTATATTATGTATGTGCCATACATCCCGACTATGTTGAGTATACTGACGGCTATATAAATTTTAATTGAGGTAAACAAATGAGATATATTAAAAGAATAATTGGTTTAATGGCTGTTTCTTTGGCTGTAATGGCAGTTTTGACCGGATGCAGTAATCCGGATATTGAAAAAATACCGCCC
>JAFULT010000090.1 GCA_017483145.1 Oscillospiraceae bacterium
ACTACACCTTTTAGCTATTGTCAACAACTTTTTTAAATATTTTTTGTGTATTTTCACGATTTGTGAAAATTGCAATATAAAATTATATTTTCAGCACTTTATATAGTTAATTATACACAAATATATGCATTATGCACAATTATCAGATAAAAATCAACCCTGCACGGCCTTTGCAACCATACAGGGCTATTATTATAGCTTACTTATCTTTATCTTCCGGCAGAATCAGTTGACTATGGGGTAATCAGCAGATAGTCCGCTTCTTTTTCTGTGCACCGGCTCTGTTCTGAAACATTTCTCACAGCACGGCGGTGGATTGACTCCAGGGGATTTTTCAGAAATTTGCCCTGTACATTTTTCAGCGCTTTGCCAAACAGCATATTGCACCGGTCAACAGACAGGTCTGCAGGTTCCAGAATCAGTGTGGCAGGCACATCACCGCCGCGGAAGGTTTCTGTGTCAACATTGCCCCCATCTGCCCTGATTACAACTGCACCCGGCTTTTTATCCGGGAATATGCCGGCTATAATAAATTTTGTTGTTTTGTCCGGGGCAGTTTCTGCTGATGTGCATTGCTGTGCAAAAAGGTTGGCAATATCTTCCAAACTGAAGCTGGAAATTCCGCTTTCTGCCACAAACCGGTGCACCGTGGAGCGCACATATTCCCCGAAAGACAGGTCCCCGGACATTCCCACGGCAATATGGGCTGCCCATTTTTCGATTATCGGCATTGACCGGCCTTTGTCGGCGCACATTGCAATAAATTTATCAGAAATGGTTGTAAATACTACAGACATAATATAACTTCTATTGAAACTCGGAAAATTACTGTGTTTTGCATTTTCATTCTGTGTACCATACGCATTTCGTAGAATCTCTTCAATATTGTTGGACATTCGCATTTTATCTATATATTTGGCATAGTCAAAAGACTTTAAATTGCTTCTGCAGGCTTTTCTTCCTGCTGTTCCTGCTGCTGTTCCTGTGCACCTTCATCCTCCTGCGCCGCTTCATCATGCATAGGATTTGATTTCTGCAATATGTCAAATTGTTTTATTTTGTAGTTATTTTTACTTTTAACTTTCCGGCTGAATTTGCCCTGTGAAGTGCTTACAGAACCGCTGTTCTGCTGCTGTTTATGTAAATTATTTCCAGACGCATTTTTACTATTGTTATTATTTGAAATTTGTGTTATTGTATTATTGGAAGAAATATTACCCATGTTCTTGGAACTCTTTGAGGCTCCAACGGGTGTATTTCTTCTTTTAATTTGTGTCGGATTTATATTTACGATATCGTACGCTATTTCTTCGTTATTATTTGATATTCCCGTTACAACCTCAACGCTGTAATCCTTATTTCCTATGCGAACGTCTATATACCTCGCTATTGTTGATATGTTTATTGTATCACAGTGGATGAAGTATATCAAACACAGGCTTTCGCAGACAAAAAATATCCCGCCATTTCTGACGGGATATTTCGATATGGAGGGATAATTAAAGATTATCAGCCGATTGCATATGTGCCTGCTGCTGTACCGCACAGGTTGCCTGCTGTAGCGTAGATACCCAGGGAGGCAGCCAGAACATAGTTTTCGTTGTAGTAGTAACGGTTGCTCATTTCGCCAACTGCGTACAGACCAGGAATTACTTCGCCTTCTGTGTTGAGAACTGCGCCTTCCAGAGTTGTTTCAACACCACCCTGTGAACCGAATGTTGTCGGGTAGTATTTAACTGCATAGTAAGGTGCTGTTTCGATAGGAAGCAGGGCGTCTGCAGGTTTGCCGAACTGTGTATCTTCGCCATTTGCAACAAAGCCTGTGTAGTCTGTGTATGTTTTTGTAAATGTATCAACATCTGTGCCCATAGCTTTTGCCAGTTCTTCGATTGTTTCGCCTTTTGCCACAACGCCTGCTGCTACGCCTTTTTCCATTTCTGCAACAAGGGCAGCGTTGGAAGAGTCATAGATAAACCAGTATGGTGGGTTTTCAGCCTGGATCATAGCAGAGCCCAGTGCGTCTCTGTCGTTGAGACCAACCAGTTCGTTGCCGATACGCACGCCGTCTGCGTCAACACCCAGCTGTGTGCCGTCTGTGAATGCGCTTACATCTGCAACTGCTGCAAATTCAGGGTCGATTGTTGTGGCGCAGATGGATGTAAAGGCTTTTTCAAACACTTTTGCACCTGCATCGATTGCCATTGTCATACCGTCGCCTGTGGAGCCTGCTGCAGCTGTGGAGATTGTCATGGCATTTGCAACTTTTGGAGAGTATTTTTTAACCATTTCATCGTTTGCAGAGAAGCCGCCTGTTGCCAGAACAACACTCTTTGCCTTGTATGTGATGATTTCTGCAGCTGTTTCAGCTTTAACGCCAACAACTGCACCGTCTTCGATAATCAGTTCGTTAGCTTTGCATTCTGTAACAACCTGTGCACCTTTGTCCTGTGCAACCTTTACCATATCATCAATCATACCGCGGCCGCCGTTAGGGTGCATAACGATTGGATATGGACCAAACACCTGCATAAGCTGTGGTGTAAAGCCTACGCCTTCTTCAATCAGCCAGTCAGCTGTAGGACCTGTCAGGGAGATTACATCTTCCCATCTGTCATAGTCAGGGTAGCCGCTTTCCACGCCGGAAACAGCCATTCTGCCTTCCCAGTAGTTTCTGAATGTTGCCAGGGAATCGTCCACGCCTTCTGTTTCCATAGCGGATTCAACAGAAATAAGGAAGCCGCCTGCGATTGCAGAAGTACCGCCTGTAACAGGCATTTTTTCGATAACGATTACGTCAGCACCTGCGTTTGCTGCGCTGATAGCTGCGGACATACCGGAAATGCCGGAACCTACAACCAGAACATCAGTTGTAACTTCTTTTTCTGTTTTTGCAACTTCATCTTTTTTGATTTCAGCTTTCAGTGCTGCGATGTCGCCGCCTGCCTGTGTTGCTGCATCTTCTACAGCAGCAATAACTGCATTGCTTGTTACTGTTGCACCTGCAACTGTGTCAACTGCCAGGGACTGATATTTAACGATATCAGCAGGAACTCTTTCCAGGGCAGGGTCAGACAGGCCCGGTGTTTCGCTGTGTTCTTTTACAACAACAGTTTCGATTGCACTGTCTGTAAATGTTACTTCCACTGTGATTGGTGCGTTGTGACCGTCAACTGTGGATGTGTATGTACCGGCTTTATAACCGCTGCTTTCACTGCCGCAAGCTGTGAGCATCATGGAAAAAGCCAGCACAAATGCAAGAATTCTTTTCATTTTGTTTTCTCCTTTTCACTTTTATACCCTAAAGTATAATTACATTAAAATTATACTTTTCCGCTTTTATTTAGTCAATATTTATCGATAAAGTTATACTTTATTTGCAAAAAAGTATAAAAAATCTCCCGGGTAAACCGGGAGAATACAGTTAATCCACATATTTTTCTCTGAAAGTTGTCAGAAACAGGCTGATAGCTTTCTGTTTTTCAAAAAAGCCCAGCGGTGAGATGACAGGCAGTTTGTTTTCAAGGGATTTTATGCCAAAAGTGAATATATACAGAAAATTCAGCATATCGTCCACACTGCTGCCGGCTTTCAGCTCTCCTTTTGCAATTCCCTGTTCAAAGGCAGCTTTTTTCAGCTCATAGACACAGGCAGACAGTTTACTGTATCTGTCCTTCCGCCGGCCGCTGGCCATGCTTTCATCTATCTGCTGGATAAGCGGGTTTTCTGCAGTGCACAGAGCCATGTCCTTTTCCAGCATTTCCATCACAGGGATATCTGCGGTGAAGATTTCAGCATACTGCCGGCGAACCTTTTCCATCTCTGTTATTATAACCCGGTTGTACAGGTCAGACTTGTCCCTGAAATAATAGTAAAGGGGGCCTTTTGTAATGCCTATTTCTTTGCATATGTCATTTATGTTGGTCTGTGAATAGCCATAGCGGGAAAAGTGCTTCCACGCAGTATCCATAATCAGCTGTCTTGTGTCATTTTTCATACCGGATATCCCTCACTGTACATTCTATACTGCTTATTTTATCCTGTTGCGGCGGAAAAGTCAAAGCGGCAGGATAATAGCCGGGCACCGGAATATATCTGATATAAAAATCCCCCTGTCCATCAAAGAGCAGGGGGGTGTGTTTTATAAAGATTTCACAGTGTGTGGCAGCATTCAGCCTGTTACAATCTGCACCTTGCTGCCGCCGGATTTTTCCTTTGTGACGATAATCTGGCTGTCTATTTTTTCTTTCAGTTCTGCCACGTGGGAGATGATGCCCACAAGGCGGTTGCCGTCTGCAAGGGATGTAAGGGCGGCAATGGCCTGCTGCAGGCTTTCCCCGTCAAGGGAGCCAAAGCCTTCGTCCACAAACATTGTGTCCAGCTTTATGCCGCCGGCAGAGGACTGTATTTCGTCTGACAGACCAAGGGCAAGGGACAGGGAGGCTTTGAAGGATTCGCCGCCGGACAGTGTGCGCACACTGCGCTGTGTGCCATTGTAATGGTCGATTACATCCAGGTCCAGACCGCTCTGGCTCTGTCTGTTGGCGGCAGTCTGCCTGCGCACAAGGTCGTACTGGCCGTTGGTCATAATCATAAAGCGGGTGTTGGCACGTCTGATTATCCTGTCAAAGTAGGTTGTCTGTATATAGGTTTCCAGCATTATTTTTTCCTTGCCGGAAATATTGCCGTTGGCAGTGTTGGACAGGGAGCGTACCCACATATATTCTTGTTCCACTGCATGCACCTGCTGTGATTTTTCGCTGATGTGCTGTTTTGTGACTGTGTTCTGTGTGATGCGGGTGATTGCCGCCTGCTGTGTGGCGGTGGCGGCGGTCTTTTTGTCTGTATAAAGGTCAATTTCAGCCTGCAGGCTGTCTGCATCTCCCTCCGGTCTGTCCTGCAGGGATGCGGCCATCTGTTCAAGACTGCCTTTCAGCAGGCTGATTTCCTCTCTGCAGCTGTCTGCATTGGTCTGCGCTGTTGCAAGGGCGGTTTTTGCCGCTGTAATTTCAGCGCTGATGGCTTTTACCGCCTTCTGTGCATCTGCCTTGCCGGTAAACTTCAGTTTTGCCTTCAGTTCCTGCCGCCGGTTTTTCAGCTGTGTCACATTGGCTGTTTCTGCGGCGATGATTCTGCCGTATTCAGCCAGCTGCCTGCCTGTTTCTGCCAGTTGGTTTTCAAGGGCAGGAATTCTGTTTTCCAGCTGTGCTTTTGTTGTGATGTCAGTTTCTTTTGCCCTGATTTCAGCTGCCAGGGCTGACAGTTTTTCTGCTATGGCAGTTTTTTCTGCCTTTATGCAGTCAAGAATCTGCCGCCAGGACATATCCGGGTATCTGTCTGCTGTTTTGGCCAGCAGATTTTCCTTTGCTGTTTCCACCCTGCCTTTATAAGTGCTGGCTATGCCGCTTTTTTCTGTGGCTGCGGCCTGTGCAGCATCTGCCAGGTCTTTGGCGGCATTTACCTGCTCTTCTGTAGGGGCAGACTGTGACAGGGCGGCCTTTGACGGATGTGAAAGGCTGCCGCAGACAGGGCAAGGTGTGCCTTCTGTCAGCTGCCGGGCAAGTATGCCGGCCTGTTCATCAAGAAAAGCTTTGTACAGGCGGCTGTAATTTTCCTGTTTCAGCAGTGCGTTTTCGGACGCTGTGCGGTACAGCCGCTGTGCATCTGCCAGCTGTGTTTCCAGTCTCTGCAGGGTATTGATTTCCTTTTTCAGATTCTCAAGGTATTCAGCCCTGTCGTCTGCCTGTTTTTTGTCCGCCAGCAGTTTCTGTCTTTCTTCCCCTGCATTGGCCACAGCTTTCAGCCTTTCTTTCAGCTCTGCCAGCAGGTTTTTCAGATTCTTTTCACTGTCTGCAGCAGTTTCAAGACCGGTCTGTGCGGCGGAAAGATTTTCCCCGGCGGCGGAAAGGGCTGCCGCCACGGAATCCGCCTTTTCATAATCGGCATACTGGGCTTCTATTTCAGCCATTTCCTTTGCCTTTGCGTCCACAAGCGGCTGCTTTTCCTTTTCCCGTTCCAGTTTCTGCAGAAGATCTGCAAAGGTGGTTTCTTTTTCTGCATATTTTACAGATGTATCTTCATAATTTTTCTGCAGCAGGATATAACCGTCAATTTTGCCTTTGGCGGCAGACAGTACTGCCAGTTTTTCTTCATATTCCTTCAGCTGTGCGGACAGGCTGTCTTTTTCCGCTGTGTCCCGCTGTATAATCAGGTCAATAAGTGCCAGGGCATCTTCTGTGGTAATGCCGTTCTGCTTTGCCCGGGCAACCTGCGGGGCAAACCGGCTGTCCCGGTGGCATACTATGCCCATTATATACTGGTTTACGCTTTGCCGGGCGCGGTCAAACCGGACTTTCAGTTCTGATGTTTTTTCCTTCAGCTTTTCCTGCAGTGTCCGGTAATAGCCTGTTCTGAAAATCTGGCGGAAGATTTTCCGGCGTTCCTTTGTGTCTGCCAGCAGAAGTCTGAGAAAGTCCCCCTGGGCAATCATTGCAATCTGTGAAAACTGGTCTCTGTCCACCCCGATAATATCGCGGATTTTTTCTGTAACCTGTTTGTCCTTTGTTATCACATCGCCGTCCGGCAGGATGAGTTCTGCATTGGCAGACTGCTTTGTGGTGCCGGTGCCCCTTTTTGCAGGGCGTTCATAGTCCGGGTTGCGGGTGACTGTGTACACCTGACCCCTGTTTTCAAAGGTGAGCTGTACATATGTGGGTGTGTCCGGCCGCGAATATTTGGAGCGCAGCATGGAATTTTCCCTTGTGCTGCCGCTGGCCCGGCCATAAAGGGCAAAGCAGATTGCGTCAAAAATAGTGGTTTTGCCTGCGCCGGTGTCCCCTGTGATAAGGTACAGGCCGTTTGTGCCCAGCTTTGTCATATCAATTTCAGTCAGGGATGCATATGGGCCAAATGCAGATATTTTAATGTTAAGCGGTCTCATACATCAGTCCTCCCATATTTTTTCTATCAGCTGCCGGACAAACCGCTGCTGCCGGTCTGACATAGGCCGGTTGTTCTGGCTTTCAAAAAATTCTGAAAACAGCTGCAGCGGGCTTTTGCTTTCCACATCTGTGGCACCGCCTGTTTCCCGGTGGGTGCGGGTGCGCATATTGTCATATTTCAGCTGCATTATGTTGGGGTAAATCACACGCAGGCGGCTGATGGCATCCGGGATGTCATCTTCGTCTGTGAGAATTACCTGTATATAGTCATCGGTATTGGTTTTTTCATAGTTGGCACGGTGGGTGATTTCATTGTATGTGCCTTTTACAATGCGCATATCGTGCAGGGGAACAAGGGGCTGTGCTGTGATTTTCACATCGCCTTTTTCACCCATTTCAACAATTGTGACGGATTTGGTGTGCCCTGCTTCTGAAAAGGAGTATTTCAGCGGTGTGCCGCAGTAGCGCACAGTGTCCCTGCCCATTTTCTGCGGGCCGTGGATATGGCCCAGGGCCACATAGTCAAAGCAGTCAAAAACAGACACATCCACATTGTCTGTGCCGCCGACGGAAAGCTCTTCAGATTCGCTTCTGTCGGCCCCTGTCACAAACTGGTGTGTGATGATGATGTTTCTTTCTGATGTGTCAACGCCCATATTGTCCACAGCCACCTGCACAGCATCTGTATAGCCGGCTATGTCAGCCTCCGGGTAAAATCTGCGCACGTGGGCAGGCTTTACAAAAGGCAGCATATAGATGTTCACAGGGCCGTGGCTGTCTGTCAGGGTGTGTTTTACCGGCTGGCCGTTGTAAGCCGGGCTGATATGTATGCCGCTTTTGCCGATAAGCCGGGAAGCAAAGGCGAGGCGCCGGGCAGAGTCGTGGTTGCCGCTGATGATGTAGGTGTTTACCTGTTTTTCAGCAAGGGTGCAGACAAATTCATTCAGCAGCTGCACGGCATCTTCTGAAGGGGTGGTTTTGTCATACACATCCCCGGCCACAATAACGCCGTCCGGCTGTATGCTGTCTATAATTCCATAAATCTGTGAAAGGATATATCTCTGGTCTTCAAGCATAGAAAACTCATTTACCCTTTTGCCGATATGCAGATCGGACAGGTGTATAAATTTCACGTTGTTTCCTCCAAATCCGGTAATTACTTTTATTTTATCATTATGTCTGTGATATCTCAACAATACAGTATGTGAAAAAATTTACCTGTAGTTTTGAAACAGCACCGGCAAAACAAAACCACCAGCTAAGCTGGTGGTATGCACAAGCCCTAGAAGGGCATATTACCTGCTCACCTCTTAAGAGGCACTGAAAGTCTGTCTGTTGCATTACACGCACTACAACCACTAAAGTGGTAATATGTCATTCTGAGCGA
>JAFULT010000091.1 GCA_017483145.1 Oscillospiraceae bacterium
GTGGCATTGGACAGCACCATTTTTGTGCCGGCAGGGGACTGTGAAATAATACTGTTTAAAACTTCCAGCACCTGTCTGCCTGCGGCTATGGCCCGCTGTGTCTGTGCCTTTTCGTCCAGCCGACGGTTGGTCTGCTCCTGCCGCCACACATTGCGGTCGATAATATTGCGGCCTTCTGCCAATGCTTTTTCAATTTCAGTTATCAGATTGTCATATTGCCTTTTCACATCACGCAGGGAAGCAGCCCGGTTGAAAGCTGACTGTATTTCAGACTTTGCTTTTTCCAGTTTGTATACTGCTGTATCATATTCCCTCTGGGCAATTGTGGCCTCTTTCTTTGCGGCAATCAGCTTTTCTTCATCATTGCCGGCTAGCTTTGCAAAAATGGCAGACAGGCCGCCGTCAGCCAGTTTTTCATATCTGCGCTGTGCTTTTTCATATGTATCTTTCAGTTCAGGCAGCTGCTTTTCCAGCTGTGATTTTTCATCGTTCAATTTGGCCAGCAGGGCGTCAGCTGTTTTCCGCTGTTCCAGCTTTTGCCTTAATTGCTGTAATTTTGCGTTGTAATCGGTCATGGCGTTTCTCCGTGGTATTACAGTGTTGCTTTTATATCTTTTATCTGTGTTTCTGCTTTTCCAGCAGTCTGATTTCCTGTTCGATTTTCTTTTTCAGTCTGACTTTGTCAGCCAGCAGGTTAATATTTTCAGCCATAATATACCATCTCTTTTAATTTGATTATAACATTTAAATTTAACAATTCAATTACTATCACAAAAGTTTCATCAATAGAGAAAGGGGACAGGCATACAGCCTGTCCCCAATGGTCAACTATGATTTATAAATGCTGATTATTCAGCTTTTTTTGTTTTGCGTGTGCGTTTTGCCTTTGGTTTTTCTTCTGCCACAGGTTCTGCCACAACTTCTTTTGCCTTGCGTGGTTTTTTCACTTTTTCCAGACATACCGCTGTACGTGCAGGCAGCCAGATTTTAAAGCCGTTGTCGCCATTTTCCATTTTTTCTGTTTTGTAAACATAATCAAGGGAAATGCCGTCCCAGCCGCCAAAGCGGCCTTCGTCTGTGGACAGTGCTGCTTTGTATTCGCCGCGTGTCGGAACACGGATGTAATCATCATAAGCATTGAACGGGCTGAAGTTGAATGCAAACACCTTGCCGCCGCGTTCAAATACCAGCACCTGCTTGTCCTCTTTGCCCATCATATATTCAGGTTTCTTCTTGTGGATTTTGCCTTCCTGTGCAAAGTGAATCATTGCTTTGTCAAATTCGTTCAGCTGGCCGTATCTTAAGAAGCCGTTGTCTGTCAGGCTCCACTGTCTGCGGCAGTAGTAATGGCTCCAGCCATTGCCTTCTCTTGGGAAGTCAATCCATTCCGGATGACCGAATTCGTTGCCCATAAAGTTCAGATAGCCTTCGCCGCCTGCAGCCATGGAGATAAGTCTGATCATTTTGTGCAGCGCCATACCTCTGTCTACAACTATGCTGTTGGAATCCTTGTTCATATCTGTGTACATAGCGCTGTCACACAGGCGGAACATAATTGTCTTGTCACCAACCAGAGCCTGGTCGTGGCTTTCTGCATAACCGATATTCTTTTCGCCTGGTCTGCGGATCTGCAGTTCATACCAGATTTTGTGGATATTCCAGAATTCGTCCGGTGTGTTTTTCAGCAGTTTTATCCACAGGTCCGGCATACCCATTGACAGACGGTAGTCAAAACCGATGCCGCCTTCTTCAATAGGAATACACATACCAGGCATTGCAGACATATCTTCTGCAATACAGATAGCCTTAGGGTTTACTTCCTTGATAAGTGCTGTTGCCAGCTGCAGATATGTAACTGCTTCTGTATCTGTGTTCAGTGAGAAATATTTGTCTGTGCTGTCAAATGCAACACCCAGGCCGTGGTCGTGGTAAAGCATTGATGTAACGCCGTCAAAACGGAAACCGTCAAAGTGGTATTCATCCATCCAGAATTTCAGATTGGACAGCAGGAAGTGGATAACTTCGTTTTTGTTGTAGTTGAACAGCTTTGTGCCCCATGCAGGGTGGTCGCCTCTTGGGCCGTCGTGGAAGAACTGGTATGTTGTACCGTCAAATTCGTTCAGACCTTCAGCTGTGTTTTTTACAGCGTGGGAGTGTACCACGTCCAGCAGCACGGCAATACCCATTTCGTGTGCTGTGTCAATCAGGCTTTTCAGCTCGTTTGGCAGACCAAAACGGGAAGATGCAGCAAAGAAGTTGGATACCTGATAACCGAACGAACCGTAATATGGATGTTCCATAATGGCCATAATCTGGATTGTGTTGTAGCCGCCTTCCTTGATTCTTGGCAGGATTTTGTCACGGAATTCTGTATATGTACCTACTTTTTCTTCTTCCTGTGCCATACCTATATGACATTCGTAGATAAACAGTTCCTTTGCAGGTGTAAATTTTTTCTTTTTCCACTGGTATGGTGCTTCGTCCACGATTTCACAGCAGAACTGGCGTGTAACAGGGTCCTGTACAACTCTGCGTGCATATGTCGGGATTCTTTCCAGCAGCTGACCGTTGTGTTTTACAATAGTTTTCACTTTGCAGCCGTGCCACAGTGTACGTGTATCCGGAATAAAAATTTCCCACACGCCGTTGCCCACGTTTGTCATCTTGTGGTCCAGCCAGTGCCAGTTGTTGAAGTCGCCTGTAATATATACTTCTTCTGCAGCAGGTGCCCATTCACGGTAGAACCAGCCATCCACAGTTTTGTGGAAGCCAAAGTATTCGTGACCGTTTGCAAAATCTTTCAGTGAAAGATTGTCACCCAGCAGTTCCTTTCTTTTTCTCTCATAGTTGGACATTCTCAGTTCAATATCTGACTGAAATGGCTTCAGCATTTCATCATATTCAAATATTTTATAACTCATGATAGTGCCTCCTTAAATAAAATAATTAATTATGTGCATTTTCACATAATATCTCATATTAATTTTAACATATTTTACAAATAAATCAATATGCCAAAAATGTAAGAATATGGATATTATTGTCTGGGTATGAAAAATTCCTGTTTTACTTTTTCAGATTATATGATAAAATAATATGATAGAATAATATGTAATTTAAAAATACGGAGGAAATGTTTTTGAAACAGGAAAATATCCGCAATTTTTCAATAATCGCTCATATTGACCACGGCAAATCCACTCTGGCTGACCGCCTGCTGGAAAAGACAGGCAGTGTTGAAAAACGCCTTATGGAAGAACAGCTGCTGGACAATATGGATATCGAACGTGAACGCGGCATCACAATCAAAGCCCGCGCCGTTACAATGAACTATACAGCACAGAACGGGGAAGAATATGAATTCAACCTTATCGACACCCCGGGTCATGTTGACTTTTCATACGAAGTAAGCCGCAGTCTTGCAGCCTGTGAAGGTGCAATCCTTGTTGTGGACGCTTCCCAGGGTATTGAAGCACAGACTCTGGCAAACACATATCTTGCCATTGAGCACGACCTGGAAATCCTGCCGGTGCTCAACAAAATCGACCTGCCAAGTGCAGAGCCGGAAAGAGTGGCAAATGAAGTGGAAGACATTATCGGCATTCCTTGTCTTGATGCACCGCGCATCAGTGCAAAAATGGGTCTGAATATCGAAGAAGTGCTGGAAAGAATCACAACTGATATTCCTGCACCAAAAGGGGACAAGGACCGGCCGCTGTCCGCGCTGATTTTTGACAGTTTCTATGATTCATACAAAGGTGTTATTGTTTATGTGCGTGTTATGGACGGTACACTGAAACCGGGCCAGCGCATCAGAATGATGCAGACAGGTGCTGAATTTGACGTGGTTGAAGTAGGCCGTATGGGTGCAAAGGAACTGGTACCTTGCACAGAAATCAAAGCAGGTGAAGTTGGCTACATCACAGCCAGCATCAAGTCTGTGCGCGATACCCGTGTGGGCGACACAGTAACCCTTGTGGAAAACCCTGTGCCACAGGCACTTCCGGGCTACAAAAAGGTTACACCTATGGTTTACTGCGGTATCTACCCTGCAGACGGTGCCCGCTACGGTGACCTGCGTGATGCACTGGACAAACTGCAGCTGAACGATGCTTCACTTGTGTTTGAAGCAGAAACTTCTGTTGCACTGGGCTTTGGTTTCCGCTGTGGTTTCCTTGGTCTGCTGCATCTGGAAATCATTATCGAACGTCTGGAAAGGGAATTTGACCTTGACCTTGTTACAACAGCACCGTCTGTTGAATACCGTCTCACCCTTGCAGACGGCAGAACAATGCTGATTGACAACCCTACAAACTATCCGGATCCTGCCACAATCGTAAGCAGTGAAGAACCTATGGTGGACTGCCATATCTATTCACCAAAAGACTTTGTGGGCAGCCTTATGGAACTTTGTCAGGAACGCCGCGGCTTCTTCCGTGATATGAAATATATGGACGAAAACCGTGTTGACCTGCATTATGAACTGCCACTGGGCGAAATTATCTACGACTTCTTTGACTCTATCAAATCCCGTTCAAAAGGCTATGCAAGCTATGAATACGAATTCAAGGATTTTGTACAGAGTAAACTGGTTCGCCTTGATATTATGCTTAACGGGGAAGTGGTTGACGCCCTTTCACTTATCGTTCACGCTGACAAAGCATATGAACGCGGCAGAAAGATTGCCGAAAAGTTGAAAGAGCACATTCCACGCCAGCTGTTTGAAATTCCTATTCAGGCGGCCATCGGCGGCAAGGTTATCGCCCGTGAAACAGTAAAAGCCATGAGAAAAGACGTTCTGGCAAAATGTTACGGCGGTGACATCACCCGTAAAAAGAAACTTCTGGAAAAACAGAAGGAAGGTAAAAAGAAAATGCGCCAGCTGGGTACTGTGGAAGTTCCAAGCGAAGCATTTACAGCTGTTCTCAAGCTGGATTGATGATAAAATTAAAAGAGAGATTCTGTGGGAATCTCTCTTTTATTTGTAATGTTATTCTGACCTCAATAAAAGCAGGACTTTTATTGTATGGCTGAATGAAATATGATAGGATATAATCAGTTAAATAAATACGAATTTGGAGAGGAGAATGTATATGAAATACAAAGGAACGCTTATTGTAGTTAAAGATTGTAACCGTGCGTTAAAATTCTATAGCGATATGTTTGGATTTCAACTGCTTCAAGACAATGATGGGAATATGGAATTGACAAATAATCTATATTTGCAGGAGTCGGGATACTGGGAGCAATTCACAAAAAGAAGTGTAATCTCAAACAGTAATCAGTCTGAATTGTATTTTGAAGAGCCCAACATAGAACAATTTGTAGAACGTCTTGAAACACTTTACCCTGAAATCGAATATGTCAATCACCTGATGACCCACAGTTGGGGGCAAAAGGTGGTTAGGTTCTACGATTTGGATGGCAACTTAATTGAAGTAGGAACACCGATTTAATCAACAAATCCCAATTTATCTCACGGTTCTAAAATCATAAAAGCCAGACTGCTTATTGCAGTCTGGCTTTAACTGTTTTATGAATCCTTTAAATACAGGAAGATTTGTATATACTGATTATATCAGCCAAAAATTTCTTTGTAGATTGCCTGGCCTGCAGGTGTTATGGCAATACCGCCCATTGCTGTTTCTTTCAGCTGTGGTGGCAGCATTTTGCCAACTTTGAACATGCTGTCAACCACCTGGTCAAACGGAATATGAGCAACCTGGCCTGCCAAAGCCATATCAGCACTGATAAGTGCGTTTACAGCACCGGAAGCATTTCTCTGTGCACAAGGCAGTGCAACCAGACCTGCCACAGGGTCACATACCAGCCCCATTACGTTAATCATTGCAAAACCGGCTGCGTCCAGACATCTTTCGTCGCTTGCACCCATCATATAAGCTGCTGCAGCTGCTGCCATACTTGCGGCAACACCACATTCAGCCTGGCAACCACCGTCTGCGCCGGCAACTGTGGCATTTTTTGTGTAGATAGCGCCTACAGCACTGGCTGTGATAAGTGCTTCCAGTGTTTTTTCTCTGGAAACTTTTTTGTTTTCCATTACGCCCAGCAGTACAGCCGGCACAATACCGCAGCTGCCTGCAGTAGGGCTGGCACAGATTTTACCCATGGAAGCATTCACTTCGCTGCAGGAGTAAGCCAGGGCCATAACATAGTTGATATAACCGCCTGTGATTGATTCACCTTTGGAATATTCGTACTGACAGTTGGCCACACCGTCTACCAGACCGCCCTTTGTGGCCTGTCTGTGTTCCAGTGCTTTCAGTGCAGAGTTGAACATAATTTCCAGTCTTTCTGAAAAATGCTGCATAACTCTTGTTCTGCTCATACCTGTCAGCTTTACTTCGTTGTCAAGGGCAACTTCCCAGATGCGTTTTCCCTGTGTATTACACAGATTCAATAATTCTTCGGCATTTTTATACATAGTTTATTCCCCCTTGATGTTTACTACAACAACGCTGATAACGTTGTTTACCTGACGCAGTTCTTTGATAACATTTTCAGGAATAATGTCGTCACATTCGATAACGCAGAATGCCTTGTCACCACGGCTTGTACGGCTTACCTTCATAACACCGATGTTGATGTTGTTGAAAGCAAGAATTGTGGACACATCACTTACAACGCCTTTAACGTCCTGCTGCTGCACAATAACTGTAGGCATTGTGGCATTCAGTTCACAGGTAAGGCCGTTGATGTTTGTCACCAGAATTCTGCCGCCGCCAAGGGAGGCACCTTCCACGAAAAATTCATCACCGTTTTCATTTACAAAAGTGATTCTTGCTGTGTTTTCGTAAACAGACGGAATTTCTGTCGGATAGAAAACAAATTCTATGCCTTCTTTTTCAGCAATTTCAAAACTCTGACCCAGTCTTTCATCATCTTCGCTCATACCCAGGGCACCGGCAACCAGAGCATAGTCTGTGAAATGTCCGCGGTAAGTGCTGGCAAAAGAGCCACCCAGACCGAAACGAACTTTTTTGAACGGCTTGTCATATATAAGTCTTGCTGTCTTTGCCAGTTTGGCAGCACCTGCTGTATGTGATGATGACGGACCAATCATTACAGGGCCCACAACATCCAAAAGACTGATGTTCATAATTTACCTCCGCAATATAATTTATTATAATAAGGGATATATTGGTTACATTGTAACATACAAATAACAAAAAATAAATAGGAATTATTAAAATTGGCTATTTTATTTTTTTTCATTATATGTTAAAATTTATACGGCAAATTGATTGCTTTAAACAGGCAAAAACCATAAAATAATTAATTTTTGTCATATTTATACATTATGGTTAATGTGTAGTGAAATTTTACATAAATTTTACCATTATTTATGTATTTTTCACACTTGTAGCTATTGTGTAAATATATTAAAATATATACTAGGTAGGTATGTAAAATTATGTCTTACGAAAAAAAGAAGAATTTTTTGATTAATTTTGGTTACTACGGAATACTTCTCGTCCTGGCTGTTATGGCAGTCAAATATTCATGGGAATACCTGACTCCGTTTGTAATCGCCTTTGTGGTTTCATTTTGTCTGAAACCGCTGGTAAATATGATAAATGTCTGGTTGAAAATCAGGCGCAATTGGGCGGCTATACTGACTGTGGCTTTGTTCTACATCGGTCTGGGCGCGGTTATGTCATTGCTGGGTGTTCAGCTGGTTCTGCTTTTCAGAAACCTGTTTGTAACCTTGCCGGATTATTACGAAAGTGATATTGCACCTGTTGTATCAGACCTGTTGCATCAGATGCAGCGGTTTCTGAGCACCATAGACCCTACAGTCACAGCAGTTATGGAAGAATATATCAATGAACTGCTGGCGAAACTCGGCTCGGGAATTTCATCCCTGTCAATGACAGTGCTGTCCAGAATTTCCGGCGGCATCACACAGATACCGGGCCTGTTTATCAAGGCGCTTATCACAATCATTGCTACATTCTTCATTTCTGTAGACTATTACAACATCACATACTTCATTGCCAAGCAGCTTAGCATAAGACAGATATCACTTCTTTACGATGCAGAAAATTATGCAAAAACAGCTCTGGTGCAGTATATAAAATCATACTCACTTATTCTGGGCATAACATTTGCAGAAATTGCGTTGGGTCTCTGGCTGCTGGGCGTAAAACACGCCCTTCTTATTGCTTTGCTCATAGCTGTATTTGATATACTTCCGGCGGTGGGAACCGGTGGTATCATCATCCCCTGGGGCATAATTGCCATTGTTTTGGGTAAAACCTGGTTTGGTATCGGTATGCTTGCCCTGTATCTGATAGTTACAATTGTCAGAAATACACTTGAGCCAAAGATCGTTGGTGAACAGGTTGGTCTCCATCCTGTGGCCACACTTATCGCTATGTTCCTTGGTACAAAAGTCATGGGTATAGTAGGTCTGTTTGGGTTCCCTATCGGTCTGGTAATCATCAAACAGCTGAACGACTCAGGCAAAATCAAACTTTTTAAATAAGGAGAAAAATTCTTATGGGTATGGAAAGCATACTTTCGCTCTGTGGCGGTCTTGCCCTGTTCCTCTATGGTATGCATATGATGAGTGACGGTCTGGAAGCTGTTGCAGGCGAAAAGATGAAACAGATCCTTGAAAAGCTGACATCCAGCACCATCAAGGGCGTTCTGGTTGGTACACTTATCACAGCTATCATCCAGTCTTCTTCAGCTACCACAGTTATGCTGGTTGGTTTTGTAAACTCCGGTCTTATGGCACTGGAAAACACAGTTGGTGTTATCATGGGTGCCAACATCGGTACTACAATGACAGGTATCCTGATGTCCATCGGTATCAGCGATATTGCACCGCTGATTGCTATCGCCGGTGTATGCCTTATTATGTTCACAAAGGATGAAAAGAAAAACAATCTGGGTATTGTTATCGCAGGTCTTGGTATTCTGTTCCTTGGTATGAATATGATGAGTGACGCTATGCGCGGCATGCGTGACAACCAGACATTTATCAATCTTATCACAACATTGAGAAATCCTATTCTCGGTGTACTGGTTGGTACAGTGTTTACAGCACTTATCCAGTCTTCCTCTGCATCTATCGGTATCCTGCAGGCTCTGGCTATGGCAGGTCTGGTAACACTGGACAACGGTATCTACGTAATGTTCGGTTTTGCTATCGGTACATGTGTAACTGCTGTTATCGCATCTATCGGTGCAAATGCAAATGCAAAACGTGTTACATTCATTCACCTGGCTTTCAACGTTATCGGTACAGTTGCATTTGTAATACTTTGTCAGTTTATACCTTACGTACAGTTCTTCCAGAATATGTTCCCGAACTCACCTGAAGCACAGATTGCCAACGCATTCCTGGTGTTCAAGGTTGTTACAACAGTTATGCTGGTTCCGTTTACAAAACAGCTGGTTGATTTGTCAAGAAAAGTAGTCAAAGATACAGAAGAAGCTGTGGACAAGCGCCCATCTATTTCCGACAGAGCTGTTTCCATTTCCGGTTACCATTTTGGTGCTGCAGCTATCGCAATCTCCCTTATCAGGGAAGAAGTTAACTATATGTATGACATTGCCAAGAAAAATGTTGAAATGGCATTTGATGCCGTGCTCGAAAATACAGACAAATACGATGCTGCAATTGACAAAAATGAAGATGAACTGGACAGACTGAACAGCGAAGTTTCACAGTACATTTCCAGCATCCTTGGTCAGATCAGCACTGTTGACAGTGATGTAATTTCCGGCTATTTCAGAATTGTTGGCAACATCGAACGTATCGGTGACCATGCTACAAACTTTGCTGACTATACAAAATTCTTCCTTTCCAGAAAAGAAAGACTGTCTGACAGAGCACAGGCTGAAGTTGTGGAAATGAAAAAAGTTACACTTGACTCCATGTCACTGCTGGAAGGCGACAGACGTGACGATGCCGCAACAATGCTGGTAAGTGTTGCAAAAGCTGAACAGGAAATTGACGATATCACAGACAACTACAGAAATGCACAGATGGACAGAATGAAAACAACTACATGTTCACCTGAAGCAAGTGTTGTTTATGCAGAAATGCTGACAGACTTTGAAAGAATCGGTGACCATCTGCTGAATATTGCAGAAGAATTTGCAAGAATGTATCCTTCTAAATAAATCAATACTAAAGACCACCTGCAAAGGTGGTCTTTTTGTGCAGTTATAAGATAAATTATAGTTTAGCGCCGTCATTGTCCTTAAGGGCAATGCATGCCGGTTTGCCGTGGAAGGCGGCTACGCCGCCGACCATGCGCAAATGGCCGCTACGGTGGAGCGCGGCCAAGGCCATAAAAAAGCATAACTGTGCACTCAACCATAATAATATTAGCCGCGTTGCGGCGTTCCTTACAACGGGCGAACACA
>JAFULT010000092.1 GCA_017483145.1 Oscillospiraceae bacterium
AGATGAGCTAAACCCGCATTTTCGTTGCTGAGATTTGTTGGGAACAACAGGGCTCGAACCTGTGACCCTCTGCTTGTAAGGCAGATGCTCTCCCAGCTGAGCTATGCTCCCATAACTCTCAGCAACGATATTTATTATACCACCGAATTTGGATTTGTCAACACTTTTTTTAAAAAAAATTGCATTTTTTTGAAAATGTTTTAAAGTGGCGATGGTAAAATATTGATTACTGTTTTTTCAGTTCCCTGATCATTTTATCAAGGTCTTTTTTGGTGAAATAATATTTGGCATCACAGTACTGACAACCCATTTCAATCTGTTCTTCTTCATCTCTCAGCATTTCCAGATCTTTTACACCAATGCTGATAAGAGCTTTTTCAACTCTTTCACGGTTGCAGTCACAGTGATAGTTAACTTCACTTTCGTCAAGAATATTAGGATTGAAACCATCCAGAAGTGTTTCCACTACATCGTAAACAGTCTTGTCCTGTTCAAAGAATGATGTGATGCTTGGAACATTGGCAATATTTTTTTCCAGCATGGCAATTTCTTCTTCTGTTGCACCAGGCAGCAGCTGGAGAAGATAACCGCCTGCTCTTTTGATAGAAAGGTCGGGGTTTACCAGTACACCAAGGGCGCAAACTGTAGGAATCTGTTCGGAATATGCATAGTAAGCTGTGATATCTTCTGCTATTTCGCCACTTACCAGTGGAGTGCTGCCAACATAAGGTTCTTTCAGACCGATATCTTTAACTACATACAGATAGCCGTCCTTACCAACTGCAGCACCAACGTCAAGCTTGCCAGGCGCTTTGAGGGGCACTTCTACAATATTGTTTTCCACAAAACCTTTGCAGTTGCCTCTGCCATCACAGCCAACAGTCATAAGACCTATAGGACCATCTGCTTTGATACGGAGTGTGATGGAATCATCCACGTGTTTTAAATTTGAAGCCATCAGCTGTGAAGCTGTCAGCAGTCTGCCAAGTGCAGCGCTTACTACAGCAGAAGTCTGATGAATTTCTTCCATTCTTTTAACAATATCAGTAGATTCAATAACGCTGATTACAACGCCACCCATATCTGATATTGCTCTAACCATTTTAGCCATTTTCCTGCTCCTTTTTTACCATAAACAGATATCTCTGACTGTCCGGCTTTATGTCGCCAAAACTTTCGCCATCTATAAGTTGAATTATCTCCAATCCGGCATTTTTCAGCATTTTTTTAACTTCATCAAGTGAGTAATAGTATTCAAAAAACTCTTCGTAATATTCCTCACCTGCGTGTTTATCATTTATGGTTATTGAAATTTTTGTTTTATTTTCATCTGCGTATAAAGTGTTCTGCCAATGACAATCGGCTTCTTCATCTATAAAATCAAACACTTCATTTTTCAATATATCAGTATGCTTGTACCGGGTGTTCATATCAAATATAAATACACCGGACGGATGCATAAACAGAGAAACTTTATCAAAAAGCTTCTGAACACTGTCTGCACCTTCAAGATGATTTACAGTGTCAAATGTACAGGTAAACAGATCCACTGTACCATACATATCCAGCTGTGTGATATCCTGCTTAAGAATCTGTACATTATAGGCCTGTTCTTCATCTCTTTTGTCAAACAGTACATCCAGCATTTCATCTGAATTATCCACGGCAATAACATCATAACCCGCCCTGTTGAAACGGAAAGCAAGTTCCCCTGTTCCACAACCAAGGTCACAGACAATACCATTGTCTACACCCCGGCCGGACGCCAATTCTCTTATTTTATTGAAAAGTCCGTCGTAGTCAGCATTATAATTGAAATAATCATAAAAATAACTGAATTCTTTATATGACATACTTATTCTCCAAGAAAATGTTCTATAGTGCTGTTAAGTGTATCTATACCGATATTTTTAAGGGTACTTGTAAGGATAATATCAGACCAGGAATAATCCCGGCAAAATTCTTTAAACTGTTCTACAGCAGCATTCTGCTGTGTCTTGTTCAATTTGTCGCCCTTTGTCAGTGCAATTACAAAAGGAATGCCGTGATGTGTAAGATAATCCAACATTATATAGTCATCATTTGACGGCTCTCTGCGGCTGTCTATCAGCTGTACAACAAGATTGATGCCGCGGCCAGTTTCAAAGTAGGAATTGATAAGTTTATCCCATCTCTGGCGTTCCTTGTCGCTTACTTTTGCAAAACCGTATCCAGGCAGGTCAACAATATAAAAATCATTTGCTGTATAGAAATTGATTGTACCTGTTTTGCCCGGTTCACCGGAAACCCTGGCCAGAGTCTTCCTGTTGCAAAGCTTGTTTATAAGGCTTGATTTGCCCACATTACTGCGTCCGGAAAACACAACCTCCGGCTTAACGCTTGCCGGAAGCTGTTTGTTTGTACCGTAAGCAGCAAAAAATTCTGCTTTTTTAATAATCATCTGTTCACCTAATTAAGATTTACACTGATTGCCTGGTCAATTGTCTTTACAGGCACAAATTTAATCTGCTCTTTAACTTTTACATCCACATCCTGCAGATTAGGCTGATTATCGTAAGGAATAATAACTGTTTTAATGCCTTCACGGTATGCAGCCATAGCTTTTTCTTTAAGACCACCGATTGGCAGCACTCTGCCCTGAAGTGTCACTTCGCCTGTCATAGCAACATCGCCTTTAACACTGCGCTTTGTCAGTACAGACAACAGTGCAGTTGTAAGTGTTATACCTGCTGAAGGACCATCCTTGGGTACTGCACCTTCAGGAGCATGGATATGTATATCTATTTTTGAAAAATCAACTGTAATGCCGTATTTTTCTGCATTGGCCTTGATGTAACTGAGCGCAATCTTGCATGATTCTTTCATTACATCGCCAAGGCTGCCTGTAAGTTCCAGTCTGCCGGCACCGTTTGGAATAACTGTAACTTCGATTGGAAGCATTTCTCCGCCAACGCTGGTCCATGCAAGACCATTTGCCACACCTACTGTATCAGTAAGATCAAGGCTGTTTGGCTTGAATTTTTCAGCACCAAGCAGTTCAATAACTTTGTTTTTATTGAGAGAAACCTTTTCTGCCTTATTGGAAGCAATAATTTTTGCACATTTCCTGAGAAGGTCTACTATAGTTCTTTCCAGATTTCTCACACCGGCTTCTTTAGTATAGCAATCTATGATTTCATAAATTGCGCTGTCATTGAATCTGACATATGGCTTCATACCATTCTTTTCAAGCTGTTTTGGAATAAGATGTCTTTTGGCAATATTGAATTTTTCTTCTCTTGTATAGGATGAGAGTTCAATAATATCCATTCTGTCCAGCAGCGGCGCAGGTATTGTGCTCATATTATTGGCTGTAGCAATGAAGAATACATTGCTCAGATCAATAGGCATATCAACATAATGATCGTTGAAAGAATGGTTCTGTTCGCTGTCAAGAACTTCCAGCAATGCAGAAGCAGGGTCACCACGGAAATCGCCGGCAAGTTTATCAATTTCGTCCAGCAGAATTACAGGATTATTTGATTTTGCATTTATAAGAGAATTCACAATTTTGCCAGGCATAGCGCCAACATATGTTCTTCTGTGACCGCGGATTTCACTTTCATCTCTCACACCACCCAAAGAAACACGCACAAAATTGCGTCCGAGGCATTCTGCTATTGATGAAGCAATACTTGTTTTACCAACACCCGGAGGGCCTACAAGGCAGATAATCTGACCTCTGATATCTTCTTTGAGCTGGCGCACAGAAAGTATTTCCAGCACTTTCTCCTTGACTTTTTCCATGCCATAGTGACCTTTATTAAGGATAGCTTCTGCTTTGATGACATTCATCTGTTCCTTTGTAGTCACATTCCAAGGCAAAGAAATACATGTATCCAGATATGTTCTGATTACAGCAGCTTCCTGTGATGAACCCATCATTTTTTCAAGACGGTTAACTTCTTTCAGCAGTTTTTCTGCTTTTTCAGCGGGAAGACCAAGCTTTGAAATTTTTTCACGGTATTCATCACTTTCCTTACGGGTGTCTTCCCCTTCGTCCAGCTCTTCAGAAATTGTTTTCATCTGCTGGCGCAGATAGTATTCTTTCTGACTTCTGTCCATTTCAGCATGGACTTTTGATTTGATATCTGCTTCAATTTTCAGCACTTCATATTCGTTGCTGAGGAATTTCAGAACATAGTTCAGTCGTTTTTCAAGGGAATTTTCTGCCAGAACAAACATTTTATCGTCAATTCTGAACATTATATTTGCAGCTATATATTCACACAGCTTGTTGGCGTCTTCGGTAAGGAAAACATTTGTTACCACTTCTTTTGACAGTTTTGGTGCAACTGTAAGGTAGGCTTCAAACATTTGCTTGATTGAACGCTGCAATGCTTCTGCATTGTTTTCTCTGCCTGAACGGATTTTATTGACAGGAAATTCTTTTACTATTGCAGTAAGGAAATCATTGCCTTTTTCTATATCAATTGTTTTGGCGCGGTATCTGGCATCAACCATAACTTTCACAATACCATCCTGAAGTTTCAGAACCTGTTTGATTTCTGCAACAACACCAATATCATAAACATCTGCTTTGGCAGGGTCTTCCACATCCATATCAACCTGTGGAACAAGATAAATCATTCTGTCGCCGTTCATAGCTTCTGTGATGGCATTGATGGATTTTTTTCTGCCAACATCAAAATGCACTATGCTGTTTGGAAAAACAACCAAACCACGTAAAGCGATTGCAGGAAGATGAACATATTCACCCAGATTACCTGTTTTTACATTAACTTTAACAGACATAACTACCTCCTCTAAATATTTATACAACTAACAAAATATTATAACAGAAAATATCATTTTTTTCAATATATCTCAAAATATATATAAATGTAAAAAGAGGCGTCCTGTATGGGCGTCTCTTTTTGATTCATTAAATAAGATTATCACTGTAAAGTCTGTGGGAATCACCGTGAACATACTGGCATACACCTGTTTCCACAGCTTCCTTGTCAAGTATAACCTTTACAATTGTATTATCGTCCGGTACTTTGAACATTGCATCCATAAGACATTCTTCAAAAATAGATCTCAATGCACGGGCACCGCTTTTTCTCTTGATAGCTTTCTCTGCAATAGCATCCAATGCTTCATCTGTGATTTCCAGCTCAACATTATCAAGACCAAACAAAGCCTGGTACTGTTTGATAAGGGAGTTCTTAGGCTCTTTCAGCACTCTGATAAGAGCATCTTTATCAAGAGATGAAAGCACTGAAATAACCGGCAGACGGCCGATGAGCTCCGGAATAAGACCAAACTTTACAAGATCATCCGGTTCAACACGCTTGAGAACCTTTGACAGTTCTTCTTCTTTTTTGGTCTTTACAGTACCGCCAAAGCCAAGTGTGCCTGCTTCAGAAGTGCGTTTTGCAATATGTTTTTCAATACCATCAAATGCACCGCCACAGATGAACAGGATATTTTTTGTATCTATTGGAATAAATTCCTGATGCGGATGTTTTCTGCCTCCCTGCGGTGGAACGCTGGCAACAGTACCTTCCAGGATTTTCAGAAGTGCCTGCTGAACACCTTCACCACCTACATCACGTGTAGTTGAAGGGTTTTCACTCTTACGGGTGATTTTATCGATTTCATCCACATAGATGATACCAATCTGTGCTTTTTCAATATTGAAATCAGCTGCCTGTATAAGACGCAGAAGGATATTTTCCACGTCTTCACCTACATAGCCTGCTTCAGTAAGTGTGGTAGCATCTGCAATTGCAAAAGGAACATTCAGCATTTTTGCCAATGTCTGTGCAAGCAGGGTTTTACCTGTACCTGAAGGGCCCAGCAGGAGGATATTGCTCTTCTGAATTTCAACATCATCAATTTTATTGCCGCTGAGGATACGTTTATAGTGATTATAAACAGCAACACTCAGAGCAATTTTGGCTTCATCCTGGCCGATTACATATTTATCAAGTCCCTGTTTGATCTGCAGCGGGGAAAGAATTTTTATATCTTCTTCCTGTCTGCGTCCTTTTGCCTGTCTGGATGCTTTGTTTGGTTCCATCAGACCTTCATCTTCCAGAAGGTCGCAGCAAAGACTGATGCATTCATTGCAGATATTAACACCCGGGCCGATTATGATACGCTCAACTTCATTTGAAGTTTTGCCACAAAAACTACAAGAAATAACTTTGTCTTTATTTGCCATATTTCTCCGTTATCTATGTGTAATAACCTTGTCAATCAGACCATAAGCACATGCTTCATCTGCTGACAGGAAATTGTCACGGTCTGTATCTTTTGTAACCTGTTCCAGTGTCTGGCCGGTTCTTTCTGCCAGAATTGTATTCAGCTTTTCTTTCATCTTGATAATTCTGTCAGCGTGTATTTTGATATCAGAAGCCTGACCCTGCATACCGCCGAGAGGCTGGTGAATCATTATTTCACTGTTTGGCAGTGCATAGCGTTTACCTTTTGCACCGGCTGCCAGCAAAAATGCACCCATTGATGCTGCCATACCAATACAGATTGTGGATACATCACATTTGATGTACTGCATTGTATCGTAAATTGCCATACCTGCTGTTACAGAACCGCCAGGGCTGTTGATATAAAGATGGATATCCTTATCAGGGTCCTGACCTTCAAGATAAAGCAGCTGTGCTACAACAAGACTTGCTGTAGCATCGTTCACTTCATCTGACAGCATAATAATTCTATCATTAAGTAAGCGTGAGAAAATATCGTAAGATCTTTCTCCTCTGCTTGTCTGTTCTACTACTACTGGTACTAATGCCATAAAATAACCTCCAAATTCTTTCAATAGTTAGTTTAGGCCTTAACAGTAAAAATTATGCATTAACGATTTCAGCGTTAGCTTTGATAAAGTCAATAGCTTTCTGTACTGAAAGGTCATGTTTAACTTCTTCAACCGGAATCATTTTTCTCAGTTCTGTGATTGGGAAGTTGTATGTTGTAGCAGCTTTCATCAGTTCTTCTTCGTATTCTTCGTCAGAAACTGTAATGTCTTCTGCTTTAACTACTGCTTCCAGAGCAAGACGGATTTTTACCTGTTCTTCAGCCTGTTCTCTGAAGGATTTTCTCATGCTTTCCATGTCCATCTGTGTGTACTGCAGGTACATGTCAAGAGAGAGACCCTGCTGGGAAAGTCTGTTGCCGAAGTCGTTTACCATATCATCGATTCTTGCTTCGTACATGCCTTCTGGAATGTTTGCTTCCATACCTTCAACAACCTGCTGAACCAGTTTGTTTTCCAGATCCAGTTCTGCTGCTTTGTCTGCTTCTTCGCCTTTAACTTCTCTGATGTTTGCTTTCAGTTCTTCCAGTGTGTCAAATTCGCTTACATCTTTTGCAAATTCGTCATCCAGTTCTGGGAATTCTTTTGTGCTGAGAGCGTTCAGTTTTGTTTTGAATACTGCTGGTTTGCCAGCCAGTTCTTCAGAGTGGTAAACTTCTGGGAATGTAACTTCTACATCGAATTCATCGCCGATGTTATGACCAACGATCTGTTCTTCAAAACCAGGGATAAACTGGCCTGAACCGAGAACCAGATCAAAACCTTCGCCTTTGCCGCCTTCAAATGCTACGCCGTCTGCAAAGCCTTCAAAGTCGATGTTAGCTGTGTCTTCCAGCTGTGCTGCTCTGTCAGAAACAGAAACAAGTCTTGCGTTTCTTTCCTGCAGGTTAACAAGTTCGCCAAGAACTACTTCATCAGATACTGGGATAACTGTTTTTTCAACTTTCAGACCTTTGTACTGACCAAGTTTAACTTCTGGGTATGTTGTAAGAACAGCTTTAACAATAAAGCCTTCTTCTTTGGAACAAACTGGGATATCCAGTTCTGGTTTAGCAACAACAACCAGACCAGCTTCTTTAACTGCATCTTCGTAAGCCTGTGGCAGGATTTCGTCGATAGCATCATTAAAGAAAATTTCCTGACCGTACATTTTTTCTACGATGTTTCTTGGTGCTTTACCTTTTCTGAAACCAGGAACTGTAAGTTCTTTGTTTGCTTTTCTGAAAACTTTGGAAATAGCCTGTTCAAATTCTTCTGCTGATACTTTGAATTCAAGTTCAACTGTATTTTCAGCAACTACTTCATTTCTGATAATTTCCATATTTCTAAAACTCCTTAAAAATTGTTTTTATTAAAAATTATGGTATCATAGCCCGAAAACGCACTATGACTAAATAATTATATCACACAAAAACAGATTAATCAATTATATATGGACAAAAATCAATAGCATCTGCAGAAATTAATTTGTATTTTGTGCCTTCGTGTACACCATTAAATGCATAATTTATTGTTTTGCCGTGAAGATGCCCATAAAAGCATCTTTTGATATTGTAATCCTTAAGTGTGTTAATTATATGATTTGCACGCTGCTCCTGATAAACAGTAGGATAGTGCAGGAAAACTATTTTCTCTTTATCACTCTGCATATAATCAAGAGAAGCTTTCAGCCTGCCGGCCTCACGGAGAATAACTTTCTCGTCCTGCCGCTGACCGTTTTCAAATATCCAGCCACGGGTGCCACAAAGAATATAATTTTCTACCTCATAGCTGTTGTTGTGCAGAAATCTGATAGTATCAAGATTGTTCTTTTCTATAAATTGCTGCAGTTTTTTTGCTGTCTGCCACCAGTAATCGTGGTTGCCTTTGGATATGATTTTCTGGCCCGGTAAAGAGTGGATAAACTGAAAATCCGGCAATGCTTCTTCAAGTGTAAGCCCCCAGGAAACATCTCCTGGAATCACAACAGTATCAGTTTCTTTAACAAGCTTGCGCCAGTTTTTTTCTATTCTCTGCCAGTGATTTTCCCAGCCCTGAAAGATATCCATCGGCTTTTCTGTACCAAATGAAAGGTGCAGGTCACCTATTACGAAAATTGACAAATTAGCCTCCATAATTAAAAAATTTTTAAAACAATTTATTATAACACATATTTATTAATAAAGCAAAGCCGGAAGAAAATATCTTCCGGCTTTATCTGATTATTTAATTACAGAGTAACTTTAAGGAATGTTTTCTTGCCTTTTTTAACAATAAATGTACCTTCAAATGCAGCTTTTTCAAATGTTGTGTCGATGGAATCAACTTTTTCATCGTTTACAAGGATACCGCCCTGTGTTACAAGTCTTCTTGCTTCAGATTTGGAAGGAGCAAGTTTTGTAGCAACAAGCAGGTCAAGAATAGCAATTTTGCCGTCAACAAATTTATCTTCCGGCAGGACTGCAGATGGCATATTTTCACTGCTTGCTGCGCCAGAGAACAGTTCACGGGAAGTTTTGAGAGCAAGGTCTGCATCTTCTTTGGAGTGAATCATTTCTGTCAGAATATAAGCAAGACGTTCTTTTGCTTCATTGAATGCGGAACCGCCGCGTTTTACATATTCATCAATTTCTTCCAGTGGAACAAGTGTAAGCATCTTCATGCAGTTTGCAACGTCAGCGTCATTGATATTTCTCCAGTACTGGAAGAATTCATATGGGCTTGTCTTTTCAGGGTCAAGCCATACAGCGCCTTTAACAGTTTTACCCATTTTTACGCCATCAGCTGTTGTAAGAAGATTGAATGTAACTGCGTATGCATCTTTGCCGTCTTTTTTGCGGATAAGTTCAGTACCTGCAAGGATGTTGGACCACTGGTCAGAACCGCCGAACTGTGCAATACAGTTGTGGTGGTTAAACAGGTAGTAGAAGTCGTAACCCTGCATAAGCATATAGTTGAATTCTGTGAAAGTAAGACCGATATCTCTTTCCATTCTTACTTTGAATGCATCTGCAGAAAGCATTTTGTTTACAGAGAAATGCCAGCCAACTTCGCGCAGGAAGTTTACATAGTTCAGTTCCATCAGCCAGTCAGCATTGTTAAGCATGAGAGCTTTGCCATCAGAAAAATCAAGCAGTTTTCTCATTGTAACTTTAAATTTTTCGCCGTTGGCATCAATTTCTTCTCTGGACATAATGCGGCGCATATCAGCTTTACCGGATGGGTCGCCGATCATACATGTACCGCCGCCGATAAGGGCAACAGGTCTGTGGCCGTACATCTGCATATATCTCATAACCAACAGCTGCAGGAAGTGGCCTACATGAAGGCTGTCTGCAGTAGGGTCAAAACCGATGTAGAAAGAAATTTTTTCGTTTTTGATAAGATCACGAACAATTTCAGGGTTTGTTACGTTGTTGATAAGGCCTCTTTCAACCAGAAGGTCGTAGGCATTGTCAGGTAATTTAACACCATTGAATTCCATTATTTTATTCCTCCTTAAAAATCTTTATTGGTCAGGTGGATTAAAATGGAAAATAAAAAACGCCACCTGCCGGTCTGGCAGAGGGCGTTAATATATAACACGGTACCACCTCTGTTTACGGAAAATCTCACGATAATCCGTCTCACAAAGTACAAAGACTTTTTGTTCTGTAACGGGAACTGCCGTCAGCGCCTACTGTTATTTCGGACTGCCGCTCGAAAGGGTATTCGCTGAAAACTCAAGTTGTGCTTTCACCAACCGCACACTCTCTGCACCGAACTTTTCCAGTTACTTGTCTTTGTCATAGCGTTTTATCTATGTATCAAATGATATCATTTTGATAAATTAATGTCAACTGTTTTTTGCCAGGGCAATCATTTCCCTTGCATTGAGCAACGCAGTATTGGATATATTGTCGCCGGAAATAATTCTGGCCACTTCCCTTTCCCTGTCTGCTTCTGAAAGCAAGGTAACAGAAGTGTAGGTTGAATCTCCCCTTGTTGATTTTTCAATAAACAGATGATTGTCTGCAAATGCGGCAATCTGTGCAGAATGTGTTACACACAATACCTGTTTGCCGTTTGACGTCTGTTTAAGAAGTTTACCTATTTTCATCGCAGCTGAACCGGAAACACCAGTGTCAATCTCATCGAAAATAAGTGTATGTGTATCTTCTTTTTCTGCCAGGACACTCTTTATAGCCAGCATTATACGGGACAATTCACCACCGGAAGCTATTTTGGCCATAGGTTTGGCGTTTTCACCTCTGTTAGTGGAAATCATAAACTCGATGTTATCCTGCCCGTCAGCACCAAAAGGTTTGTTTTCACAGGAAAGATAAAGTTTTACATCCGGCATATTGAGAAATTCCAGAGAATGCTGTATTTCCCCTGCCAGTTTTTCAAACACATCCTTTCTGTTCTGTGTAAGTCTGTCTGCAGAAATTGTAAGTTTATCAAGAATAACTTTTCTCTGATGATACAACTCATCCAGCTTTTCCCGGGCAAATTCTATCATTTCCAGTTCTTTTTTGCTTTTTTCATAGAACCGGAGTACATCTTCAACTTCAGGGCCGTATTTACGTTTAAGTTTATAGTAGATATCAAGACGTTCCTCAATGGCATCAATATCTGAAATATCCACATCAAAATCATCTATAAAGCTTTTCAGCTCAAAGCCGGCATCCTGCGCAATGGCAGCAGCATCGTTCAGTTTTTCTGCTATTTCCTTCAGATTATCTGCAAAACCACTTACTCTGTCTGTTGACATGGATGCTTCCTGCAAAGCTGAAAGCGCACCAAGAGACTCGTCATCTCCGAACAGATAGCTGTATGCATCAGAAAGTGAGCCGATAATTTTTTCTGCATTTTTAATAAGCTGCTTATCATTGTTCAACTGTTCTTCTTCGTCGGCTGAAATGGCAGCATCTTCTATTTCCTGTACCTGATAAGTAAGCAGGTCAAGAGTATTCCGTTTGTCTTTATCAATGCTTTCCAGTTCTTTTATCTGCTTGTCCAGTGCAGTATATTCACTGTAAAACTGACTGTATGCAGCTTTAATTGCTGTGTCAGTGCCAAAGGAATCAAGTATGCCTATATGCTTTGATGGTGTCAGCAGGCTCTGACTGTCATGCTGGCCGTGAATATTGATAGCATCATTGAAAAGCATTTTCAATACAGATACAGGATAAGGCACAGCATTGATTCTTGCTGTGCTTTTACCTTCTGCAGTAATCTGACGTTGCACAATACACTCATCCTGCAGGTCAATATCCATTTGGGCAGCTTTATCAATTATGCTCTGTTCAAGATTTTCAAACACAGCAACAATAGATGCCTTGTCAGCACCTGTTCTCACTATATTTTTGGACATTCTTTCGCCCATTATAGCATTTATAGAATCTATGATAATAGATTTGCCTGCGCCGGTTTCACCGGTAAGGCAGGTAAAGCCATCTTTGAAATTAATAATAGCTTTCTCTATAACTGCTACATTTTCGATTATAAGCTCACATAGCATATTATCACCATTTATTTAATATAATGTCTGAGTTTTTCACAAAGATTATGTGCAATTTCTTCTGTTCTTACAACTATAAAAATTGTGTTTTCACCTGCAAGAGTACCTACAACACCATCCCAGTGAAGGTTATCAAACACTTCACAGGCTGCCTGTGCCATAGCAGTATGACATTTGATTACAATAGTGTTCATTGCATAATCAACAGATTTGATTGATTCTGAGAAAATATAGTCAAATCTTGTAAAAGTAGCCTTTGTATCCTCAACAATAGTGTTCTGTGCATATTTGTATTCGCCGTTTGAAGAAACTATTTTTACAAGGTTAAGTTCCTTGATATCTCTTGAAACTGTAGCCTGTGTAACCTTAAAGCCTTCTTTTTTCAGGTATTCCAGAAGAACTTCCTGTCTGTCAATGTTATTTTCGTTGATAAGTGAAAGTATTTTCTTATGTCTGGCCTTTTTCATTGCTGACTCCTTTTACAAATTTATCTTGATTTCAATTTTTTGTCTACTTTTTCAAACTGACCGAGATTACCCAAAGTGTATATGGATACATATTTATTGGAAACTTTGACTGTAAGCTCATCATCTTTATCAATCTGCTCAATATCTTTGCCATCAAAAGAAACATAAGCTTTATTGTCGTTTCTGTCGTTGGCTTTGATTCTGATGTGTTTATCCTTGCCCAGAACCATAGACGTTCTGTTGAGCGTATGTGGTGCAACCGGACTGATAATCATCGCCTGCAGATCGCTGTCTACGATCGGGCCGCCAACAGATAATGAATATGCTGTAGAACCTGTGGATGTGGCTATAATTACCCCGTCTCCGGTAAAAGCCATCAGCTGGTTACCGTTACTCTGCAAGGAAAGGTTTACAGTGTTGCTGTAAACATCTTTTGATATAACAACATCGTTAAGGCAGTATTTCCATTTGCCCTTATTAATTTTTGCCTGTATAAAATTATGCTTTTTTACAACAAATGTTTTATTGTCTGTTATATGCCTGAGAAGGTTGATTTCGTTACCTTCAATTGCTGTGAGAAAGCCCAGGTGACCTGTGTTTATACCAAATATAGGTTTGCTGTGGTCTGATGCCTGCTTACCCACATCCAGCAGTGTACCGTCACCGCCTATTGTAATCACAGCATCACACCATTTAAGTCCTTCTTCAACTGAAACAGCACAGCGGTCAGAATTGAGTATTTCGCCCAGATAATCATCACAGCACAACATAAATTCGTGATTTTCTTCTTCCAGCAGTCCCAGTACTTCTTTGATAACAGGCAGACTGTTCTTCTTTGTGAGATTTACTTTTATAAAAAATTTCATTTAATCACCCAGATGCTCTTTAGCCTGCAAAACGATATCATCAATATCCTGCTGTGAAACAGTCTCTCTCGTTTCATCCTTTGAAATAATAATAAGAAACTCTATATTGCCTTCAGGGCCTTTGATTGGAGAAAATGTAAGCTTATGTACATAGAAACCATTTTCATTTGCAAAACCTATTACTTTTTCTATAACTTCCTTATGTACCGCACTGTCACGTACTACGCCTTTTTTGCCCACTTTTTCCTTGCCTGCTTCAAACTGAGGTTTAACAAGGCAGGCACCGATAACATCATCTGTGGAAATAGCATATGCTACCGGGAAAATATGTTTAAGTGAAATAAATGAAACATCAACGCTGAAAAAATTAATTGGTTCATCCAGCATTTCAGCAGTAACATTGCGGATGTTGGTTTTTTCCATATTTTTTACGCGTTCATCACTGCGCAGTTTCCATGCAAGCTGGCCATAGCCAACCTCAACTGCATACACCTTCTGTGCACCGTTCTGCAGCATACAGTCTGTAAAGCCGCCTGTTGATGCACCAATATCCATGCAGATTTTATCTTTAAGATCCAGATTATATGTCTCTATAGCTTTTTCAAGTTTGAGACCGCCGCGGCTTACATATTTCAGATCTTTGCCGCGCACTTCAACTATATCTGTTTCTTTAATCATTGTACCTGCTTTGTCAGCTTTCTGATTATTTACAAATACAATGCCGGACATAATAAGTGCCTGTGCACGGGATTTGGATGGTGCATATCCCTGTTCAAAAACATATTGGTCTAATCGAATTTTCATTTTTCACCTTTTATATCTTTTACAATACTGTCGCAGTCCAGTTTACAAAGCTGCCACAGTTGATTAACTGTAGCCCGCTTTACTGTGTAATTAGGTACACAGTGACTGCTGAATTTATTTTTAAATCCATTTTCAAGAAGCTGCGCCCCAAAACGTGTGGCCACACCGCCGTTTTTTACATGTTCTTCATAAAAATGAATATTTTCATATCCCATTGCAGTTTCCAGTGCCTGAACCGGAACAGGATTTACAATATTAAGCTTGAGAATATCAGCTTTTATCCCCTGTTCAAGCAGTTTTTCCTGTGCTTTGAGACACTGGCTGAAATGTCTGCCGTAACACACAATGAGATGTGTGTTTTCGTCAGAAACTGAAATCAGGTCTGATGTATTGCCGGTACACTGATAGTCCTTTGTATTTTCATCCTGACCACCGCGGGAATAACGGAGAACCTTTGGTCCTGTAATATTATTAATGAGATACTCCTGCCAGTAAAGCAATTCATTATAGTTGGCAGGGCATACAACAGGTGTGTTGCAGTAGTTGGCAAATATACCGATATCGTGAATACCCTGATGTGTTTCACCATCACCGGGAACAAGACCTGCACGGTCTATGCCGAACATTACATTCAGATTAAGCAGCATTACATCGTGGATATACTGGTCCATTGCGCGCTGCATAAATGTGGAATACAGACAGACAACAGGCTGCAGGTCAGCTTTTGCAAGTGCGGCAGCAAAAGTCACTGCGTGTTCTTCCGCCATACCAACATCAAAGAATCTTGCTTTATGATCCCTGTAGAAAAACTGCAGGCCTGTACCATATTTCATAGCAGCAGTAATTGCACACAGTTTTTCATTTTTATTTGCCAATTCTGAAAGATTTTTGCCAAAAATAGTGGAATACGAATCTTTTGGTGCAGCATCAGGATCCGGCAGATTGTCCAGGTCAAAAGCACTTACACCGTGGAATTCCCCAGGGTTCTGTTCAGCCGGTGCGTAGCCCTTTCCTTTTGTTGTAAGGGCATGTATAAATACCGGTCCGTTTACTCTTTTGGCTGCTTCAAGCACAGAACATACGCTCTGTATATCATTGCCGTCAGCGATCTGATGATAAGTAAAGCCAAGATCTTCAAAGAAAGTGCCGGAATTGTAAACATTTCTTCTGATAAAGGATTTGGATGCAACAATCGCATTTCTTATTCCTTTACCCACAACAGGTATTTTTTCAAGTGTATTTGAAATGCCTTCTTTTGCATTCAGGTAGCCGCCACTGGCCCTGAGATTGGAAAGATACCGCGGAACAGAACCTACGTTTTTGGATATGGACATCTTGTTGTCATTGAGAATTATGATAAGGTTGTCCATATCTTTATCAATGTTGTTGAGGCCTTCATATGCCATGCCGCCGGTAAAAGCACCATCGCCGATAACAGCAACAACGTAGCCCGGTTCATGTTTGATTTTCTTTGCTTTTGCAAGCCCGATAGCCAGCGAAATGGATGTGCTGCCATGCCCTGCAATAAATGCATCGTCTGCGCTTTCAGAAGGAGACGGAAAGCCTGAAAGACCATCAAGCTGTCTCAGCCCGTCGAATTTTTCTCTGCGGCCTGTATACAGCTTATGTGTATAACACTGATGACCCACGTCAAACACAAACTGATCCTGAGGTGTGGAAAAGCTGTGATGCATCGCTGTAACAATTTCTACAGTGCCAAGGTTTGCAGACAGGTGTCCCCCTGTTTTCGATACTTTTTCAATGAGAAAGCGCCTTACCTCATTACATAATTCATTCAATTGTTCAACAGGCAGATCAGAAACATCCTGACTGCAATTTATTTTTTCTAATATAGGATATGCCATTTTTTATTCCTTTTATAGTAATAAAGCAATTGTAATACCAAGAATAGCCCCGGCCAGTACTTCCAGCGGAGTATGTCCCAGCAACTCTTTAAGCTGACTTACATAAAAATCATCCTGTGGAAATGCTTTAAACATCATATCAGTAATATCGTTTATCACTTTTGCCTGCTCGCCTGCAGCCCTTCTGACACCCATAGCATCATAAATAACCACAGCAGCAAGTGCAAATGCGATTGCAAATTCTGCTGACTCCAGCCCACACTGATTTGCCGTGGAAACTACAAGCGCACATACAAAAGCAGAATGAGCACTTGGCATGCCACCGGCACCTACAAGTCTTTCTGCTTCAAATTTTTTTGTCAGCAAAAGATTTATAAAAGTTTTGATAATCTGTGCAGCTGCCCAGGATAAAGCTGAAACAACAA
>JAFULT010000093.1 GCA_017483145.1 Oscillospiraceae bacterium
CACAGTCTTTGTAAACCACAGGGTCATATTCCCATTCGATAGGGTATGGGCGCAGTACAAAGCAGCTTTTCTTTGCAAAGTAGATTTCTGCAATTGATGTACTCATCCAGGAGAAAATTGTATCAGCAGCGGTAATCCACTGTTTTACAGAGTAATCTGTGATAAGGTGGAAGTTTTTGTGTTTTGCTGCCATTTTTTCAAGGATAGGGCTGTTCCATTCGCTTGGGTGACGGCGGTACACAAATTCAATCTGCTGGCCTTCTTCTGTCTGCAGATATTCATCCACCCAGCCCAGGGTTGTATTCATTGTTTTCTGGCTGGTGATCTTGAACTGGTTGAAGCCTACACCTGCCAGTTTGTTCAGTTCTTCCACTTCCTGGTCTGTCATATATGCAGTGGAGAAGGAAGAAATGTACAGTACCAGCTTTTTGTTTTCGTCCAGACCGAATTCTTTGCACAGTTCTGCCTTTGGCTTGTAATAGCCGTTGAACTGGTCACGCAGAAAGTCCATCTGGATAGGGCCTGTGATGGCTGTGTTTTCAATCGGTACACCATATTTTACAATTCTGTCACGGGCCTGTGTGCCCCAGCAGGTGTGCATAGCATAGGAAGCGGACTGACCACAGTTGAAAAACGGGCTGTTTTCCTGTTCTTCGCTGAGCACCTGTTCCCAGTGGAGATTAACCACCTTGTTGCACACGCCCACATTGTTGTAGACAAAGCTGTTCATTGTCTTGTCGTCATACATGGCGGAAGCAACCAGCACCTTTGGCTTTTTGTATGTAAAATATTTCAGCTTCTTTCTGTCCAGCAGCTGGCGGATTTCTGCTGTGTAGCCACGGCGTTCCAGCTCCCGTTTAAGCAGTGTGATGCTTTCATATTCTCTTACGATATGTTCATATAAAATCAAAAAATCAAGTGCCATATTTTACTCCTATCTGTCAAAAAGCATCTGTGTGAACAGCGGCAGACCGCTGTAAACATCCAGATGGAAGCCGTCATAGAACTGGTCTTCACTGAAAATATTTGTTTCGTTGTATTCAAAGTTGATTACTTCTGTGTATGGGGATACGCTGTCTATAAATGACAGGATGTGATTGTGGATGCCCAGCGGCTCTACAACCAGTTCTTTAAGTGAATCGTCCATAGGCGGCATTACTGTGTACAGCTTTATGCCTTTGTCCTTACACATTTTTGCCAGTTCAACATATCTTTCCACATCAGCTGTGTCGTAAACATAATTTGCACACACACCTTTGATGGTATCTGCATATTCTTCAAGATTTTTACGGTAAGGGCGTTTTGTTCCATCCTCATAGTAATAATCTTCATCTGTCCAGTCTTTGTGATGTGGTTCAGCCACGTTTTTGATGCCAAGGACAAACCATTTGATTTCATTCAGCATTTCCACGTTGTAGTTGAAGTTCAGCATATATGCAAATGGGTTTGTGGCTGTGGTTTCAATACTGCTCATCCTGTCTTTGTAGTAGCTTTCGTTCAGTGTGTAAAAGCTGGCTGCAAAGTATACTGTATGGATATCCGGGTTTTCTTCCAGTGCATATTCCAGCAGGTCCATACTTTCGTTAAAAGACGCACCGCCGAAGGACTGCTGTGAAACAGGCTCGCCCACATATTCTTCCACCTTGTCCATATCAAAGTGGGCCATTTTACTGTCGCCCAGGATAAGCACATCGGAAGGAGATTTTGTGAATTCACGCACGCGGTACATTGCGCTGTCACCGGAGTATTCGCTGTTTTTCAGACCGAAATAGTTGTACGGTTCAAAATAAATGAAAATTGCAAAATATATGATAACCGGCACCATTGCAAGAGCCAGTTTTTTTATAAGCTTTGTCATAAAAACCTCTTTTTACTTTTTATTCCATCATAATATTATATAATATTATGTCTGCTTTGTAAATAAAGGTATGGGGGATATTTTCTTCCATAAATTTATTATGAAAATACGGTGAAAATGTTTTTCCCCCTTTAAAAAATATGTTATAATGGTTAAATAGAAAAGTATGCTTTAACACCAATTGACAGGAGGATATGTATGGCATTTATCGAATTCAGAGATGTGTGCAAAACATATCAGATGGGCGAAGTGGAAATAAAAGCCCTGGACAATATAAATTTTACAATAGACAAAGGGGAATTTGTGGTAATTCTGGGGGCTTCCGGTGCCGGCAAGACCACAATTCTGAACCTGCTGGGCGGCATGGACACCCGGACCAGCGGTATGATTGAGGTGGACGGCCGCGATGTTTCCCACTCCAACGAAAAGGAACTGTGTGACTACCGCCGCCACGACATCGGCTTTGTGTTTCAGTTTTACAACCTGGTGCAGAATCTGACTGCTTTGGAAAATGTGGAGCTGGCACGCCAGATATGCAGGAATCCGCTGGATGGACAGGAAGTGCTGGGGCTGGTAGGTCTGGAAAAAAGACAGAACAACTTCCCTTCACAGCTTTCCGGCGGCGAACAGCAGCGCGTGGCAATTGCCCGTGCTGTGGCCAAAAATCCTAAACTTCTGCTGTGTGACGAGCCTACAGGCGCCCTGGACTATGTGACAGGCAAACAGGTGCTGAAGGTGCTGCAGGATATGTCTGTAGAGCGCAATATGACGGTGGTTATGATTACACACAATGCCGCCCTTGCCGATATGGGCCAGAAGATTATCAAAGTGCGCAGCGGCAGGATTGAGGATATCATAATCAATGAAAATCCTAAGAAAGTGGAGGATATTGAATACTGATGTTCCACAGAGATACCTTTCGTCTTATCAAAAAGACATTCAAGAGATTTATCACAATATTGCTGATAGTTCTGATAGGTGTGGGATTTATGGTAGGGCTGATGAGCAGTGCGCCTACCATGCGCGTAAGTGTGGATAAGTATTTTGACGATACCAACTTTATGGATATACAGCTGTTTTCATCCTATGGCTTTGATGACAGGGATGTGGACGCGCTGAAAGCGGCAAAAAATGTGGAAGATGTATACGCCACAAAATTTGTGGATGTGTTTGCAAAGGATGACGAATCCTCCATAGTTACCCGCGTGCAGGAAACAGACTGTGATATGAACACCATACAGCTGACAGAGGGCAGAATGCCGCAGAAAGCAAACGAAGCAGTGGCATTGGGTTCATCCTCCTTCGGCGCAGTGTTCAGAGTTGGCGACAAGGTGCAGCTTTATCTTGAAGACAGCGACCTGTCTGAAAGTCTGGCTGTGACAGAATATGAAATTGTGGGGCTGGTAAAGACACCGCAGTATATGGCATCCAGCCGTGAAACCTCCACATTGAACAACCTTAACCTGTCAACGGTTATCTATGTTGACAAGAACAATTTTATCAGCGACTATTACACATCTGTTTACCTTACCTTCAAGGGCTCGTCCGATTATGTGGCGTTTACAGATGAATACAAAGACTTTATCCGGGAAAACAAAAAAGAACTGGACAAGGTTATAAGAAAGCAGGCTCCTGTGCGCCGTGACGAAGTGATGGAAGAAGTGACCATAGAAATCCAGGACGGCGAAAAAGAGCTGGAAGAAAAGATTGCAGATGCCCAGAAACAGATTGACGAAGGCATGGAAGAGTTGCAGGACGGTTACATACAGCTGCTGGTTGGCGAAGCACAGATTGAAGCCAACGAAACACAGATTGTAACCGGTGAAAAGGAAATTGCCGCCAATGAAAAGCTGATGGCAGACAGCGAAAAGCAGCTGCAGGACGGCATAAAACAGATTGAAGAGCAGACAGGCATGTCCTTTGAAGAGGCATCCACCTCCATGAAAGCAATGTACAGCGTTTATAATCTGGTAAACAGTATTATCAGTGATTCTGACAATGACGCTGACTCTACTGTAGACGAAAATATCAAGGCAAAAACCGAAGAAATAGAAACTCTGACAGAAGAAAATCTTGCTCTGGGTGTGGAAAATCTGCAGCTGCAGAACGACAACAGACAGCTGGAAAACGAAAACACTTCCCTTACAGAAGAAAACACTGCACTTGCACAGCAGAATGCACAGCTGGAGGAAGAAAACAAAACACTGACAGATGCTGACAAACTGGCCGCAAATATTGCCACGATTGCCGCCAACAAGCTGACAATCGAAACAAACAATATAAAAATAGCGGCCAATCAGACAGAAATTGCCGCAAACCGGCAAAAAATTGAAGCCAACAGCAAAAAGAGCGAAGAAAACACCGCCAGAATAAGTGAACTGCAGGAAGAAATAGGCAATCTGGAACTGGTGCGGAAGCTTATGGGTAGCCGGGTGCTGAAAGAAATACCGCGGCTTATCAACGAAATGGCAGGCGGCGATATTGAAGGTGCATACAAAGGCATTGTTCAGATTGAAAGCGGTCTGGCACGGATTGAAAGCGGCAAACAGCAGCTGGAAGCAGCAAAAGCTGAACTGGAAGCAGGCAAAAAGCAGATAGCCGCTGCCAAGGCGGAACTGGCCAAAGGCCGTGCCGAATACGAAAAGGGCAAAAAAGAACTGGAAAAAGGCCAGAAAGAACTGGACGAAGAATATGAAAAAGCCAGAATTGAACTGGACAAAGCCCGCCAGCAGTTAAGCGAACTGCCGGATGCCAGCTGGATGGTGCTGGACCACAGTATGCATTATTCCACATATATGTTTGAGAACAATGCGGCACAGATGGAAAAAATAGGCTTGGTGTTCCCGCTGCTGTTCTTCCTTGTGGCGGCGCTGGTATGTATGACCACAATGAAGCGTCTTGTTGACGAAGAACGCTCACAGATAGGTGTGTTCAGTGCACTGGGCTTTTCCAAAAATCAGATTACAGGCAAATATGTGATATACGCATTTACAGCCAGCATGCTGGGCAGTGTGGTTTCAATACCATTGGGTATGGCCATATTCCCGGTGGTAATATATTTCTGCTGGAGACTGATGTATGACCTGCCGGATATGGTGCTGACAATGCCTGCATACATTGCCGTGCTGGGCATATGTTCCTTTACCGTGCTGATGATAATGGTAACATTTATAGTTGTGCGCGGGGTACTGAAAGAAAACCCAAGCCAGCTGATGCGACCAAAGGCACCTAAAAATGCCAAAAAAGTGTTCCTTGAACATATTCCGTTTATATGGCAGAGACTTTCCTTTACATCAAAGGTTACTGCACGTAATATCATACGCTACAAATCCCGTTTCTTTATGACAGTAATCGGGGTGGCAGGCTGTACCAGTCTGCTGGTGCTGGGTTTTGCCATAAAAGACTCCATCTCACAGGTGGTTTCAATCCAGTACGGTGATATTATACGTTACGATACCACAATCACCCTTGAGGACAAGGACTATACTGACGATGTTCTGACAAAGCTGGAAAAAGACGGCAATGTGGAATATGCCGTGCCGTTCCTCAGCTATTCTTCCAAGGTTTATCTTGATGACGAAAAGACACTGCAGGTTTATGTAATGGATGAAAACGATATTGAAGACATTATAGACCTGAGAGAAAGAGTGTCACAGGATAAGCTGGATATTGATGACGGTGCTGTTATCAGCGAAAAATTCTCCAGACTGACAGGGGTTGGCGTAGGGGACGAAATCGTAATCGAGTCTGCCAACGGCATCAAAAAAGAGGTGGAAATCACAGGTATCTGTGAAATGTACACCCAGCATTATCTGTTTATCAGCGAAGAAAATTATGAATACATATTCAACGAAACAGCCCATTACGACAGCATTGCTGTTACAAGCAAAAACAGTGATGAGCTGATAAAAGACTATGAAAACGAAGAAGGTATAAAGACAATTGCAGACTTTACCGCAATGACAGCTACCTTCAACAATATGTTTGATTCCCTGGATATAATCGTTGTGGTAATCATACTGGCTGCCGGTTCACTGGCACTGGTGGTAATAATGAACCTGACAGAGGTAAACATTTCTGAACGAATCAGGGAAATTGCCACACTGAAGGTTCTGGGTTTCAACAACGGCGAAGTTTACTCCTACATATTCAAGGAAGTGTTTATACTGTCGCTGATAGGTATGCTGGTGGGGCAGCCCTTTGGCAAACTGGAGCTGATTTTTGTAATGGATATTATCGATATGGAAATGGTAATGTTCAGCACAAATATCCTGCCAACCAGCTATATCTACGGTTTCCTTATCACAATGATATTCACTGTAATAGTAATTCTGCTGATGCGCAAGACCCTGCGCAATGTGGAAATGGTGGAATCGCTGAAGAGCGTGGAATAAAATACAATTAAATGTCATTCTGAGGCTGCAGGCCAAAGAATGACATTTTGTTTTTACCGGATAATCTGATGTTTTTATCCCCGCAACCGAAAGTTTACATAACTGCAACCGCAAAATGGTGGCATAATGCAGTAAAAATTGGTATGATTTATACAGAAAAACACCTTTTAAGGAGAATATAAATGACAACTGGCGAAAAAATAGCAAAACTGCGCAGACAGGCAGGTCTGTCACAGGAAGCCCTGTGTGAAAAGCTGGGTATATCCAGGCAGGCCGTTTCCAAATGGGAAAACGGCACAGCACAGCCAACCAATGACAATCTGGCACAGCTGGCAAAGCTGTTCGGTGTGACCATATCTTCCCTGCTGGATGACGAAGATATCAATATAGGCAGCAGTCTGCCCGCCGGAGAACCGGAGGCAGAGCCTGCACCGCAGGGCAGTAAAAAGGAAGAAAAGTCCTTTAAGCTTGGGGTGCTGCTGCAGGGAATTGCAATAATTATTCTGGGTATAACCAACATTTTGCAGGCGGTGTCCATAGGTGCAATGAGAAATGATATAGCTGAAATGGAAATGAAAATCCACAGCTATTCAGCGTTGCAGAGCCAGATAAATTCCCTGGAAAACAGGATTTATTCCATTCCATATGCGTCATCAGATGAGGAAAGCTTTACAGACTATCACTACACAGTCACAAATTATGACAGAGCCGCCAATACAGCCACCATCGGCTTTTCTGTGGTGCCAAAGGACTACACACGGCGGACTGTAGCAGAAATCGTGATAAAATGCGGCGGCCGCGACTACAGCGTGCAGGCGGCACTGGAAAACAATATTTTTACAGCCACAGCCGATGTGGTGTGTGACGGGGATATGTCTGTATACCTGTATCTGACAGAAGACGGCAAAACCCGCAGCTATGTGCTGGACTATCTGCCAAACCCGGCAGACAGCTATACGATGAAAATCTATCAGCTGAATATAGGCGGTGACTGGAAAGTAGGCAACGGACAGATAAAAGCTGATGCAAAAATCAATTACACCTTAAGGTATGTAATGAATGGAGATATATCAAAATCTTCTTACCCTGTAAAAGCCACCATTGATATTTACTGCAATGACGAATTTATTCACAGCATGCCCTGTGAAAATCTGATGGGTTTTGATTTTATTGCAGAGGGTAAGGAAATGCTGGATGACTGTGTCGCCACAGCGGCAGACAACGAAATTACATTTCATGAGTATTTTGACATTGATATAAAAAATGACCACATCACCACTGCAGAAGATGTGGAAATCAGAATCACAATGGTGGACAACAAAGGCTATGAATATCAGCTGACCGAAGACTTTATAATCGGCATACCTGAAGAAATATACTGATATCTGTATAAAACCCGCCAGCCTGTAAAGAATATATGTAAATCTTTTTTTATAATTATCGGAGGCACATATATGAAAAACAAGCTATTCGGGCAGCTGGGCGACAAAATGAAGGGCAACCGGCTGATACTGTTTCTGGTGGCGGCAATCGGTTTTGCAGGTTTTTACACCTATGAAACCATAAAAAGCATAAACACACAGCTGCAGAACCAGCGCCTGCAGAAGGTGGAGGAAACCCCTTCCCCCGCCCCTACGGAAGAGGTGCAGGATGTGCAGCAGGAGCAGGACAATATTCCCCTGCCGGCCAGCCCGTCTGTGGTGCAGAAACAGCCACAGGCCGATGTACAGGCACAGCCGGAGCAACAGCCGGTGGAAGAAACTGCGGCACAGCAATTTGTGCTGCCTGTAAACGGCAAAATATTCTTTGCTTTTTCCGGGGATGAGCTGGTGTACAACCGAACCCTTGAAGACTGGCGCACCCACAACGGGGTGGATATTTCCGCTCCGCCCAATGACCCTGTAAAGGCAGGGGCCAAAGGCACTGTAAAAGCAGTTTATGAAGACGGCATGCTGGGCACTGTGGTGGAAATAGACCACGACGGTTTTACCGCAAGATACTGCGGGCTGAACAGCAGTACCTTTGTAAAAGAGGGGGATTCTGTCACACAGGGGCAGTCCATCGGCAGTGTGGGCGAAACACCGCTGGAAGTGGCGGAAGAAAGCCATATCCATCTGGAAATAATAAAGGACGGAAAAACAATAAACCCGGACAAAATACTGAAATAAACACAGAAAGCCGCGCTGCACACAGCAGCACGGCTTTTTGCAGTTTTATGCATAATTTTTAAAAAAGTATTTGTAAAATGCTGTAATATTATGTACAATAGAGATAATAATTAACTATTCTCTCTGGAGGCTACTATGGATGTTCTGGTTATAGGTATTGCAGGCGGTACAGGCAGCGGCAAAACCACACTTACAAATAATCTCAAAAAACACTTTGGCGACAAAATTACAGTTGTTTACCACGACAACTATTACAAACGCCACGACGAAATGACATATGAAGAAAGATGTCTTCTGAACTATGATATTCCGCAGGCATTTGATACAGATATGTTTGTTGAACATCTGAAAATGCTGAAAAACAATCAGTCAATCCTGTGCCCTGTTTACGATTATACAGTGCATAACCGCAGTGACAAAGTGATTGAAATACAGCCACAGAAGGTTATTATCGTTGAAGGTATACTTATCTTTGAAAACAAGGAACTGCGTGACCTGATGGACATCAAAGTGTTTGTTGACACAGATGCTGACACCCGTATTCTCCGCCGCGCCATGCGTGATATGAAAGAAAGGGCAAGAAGCATTGAATCAATTACACAGCAGTATCTGACAACCGTAAAACCAATGCACGAAAAATATGTTGAACCAAGCAAAAAGAACGCTGATATCATCGTTCTGGAAGGCGGCCACAATATGGTTGCCCTTGACCTGCTGATTCACAAAATTGAAGATTTTATAGCTGAATAAACATCACCGCCGGGCTGTATACAGCCCGGTGTTTTTTTGCCCGGCAGTAATGTGACAGTTCTTTTATTGTTTTGTGGCGGCTGATGATTTATAATAATGGTAAACAGGCTATAGGGGGTATGATATGAAAAAGAAATTTATAACGGCCGTTTTACTGATTGCCGCAATGGTATCAGCAGGTTTCTTTCTTTATAAAAAATCTCTTGAACCAAGGGTGACAATTGTTTCCACAGATACCATTGATTACGAAATAACCAAACAGTATATACCTGACAGCAGGGAAAAACAGATTATAATCAAATATTCCGAAAACGGCTATGAAACAATTATAGCCATAGGCCTTGGGGACCGCACAACATCTGTAAGAAACTTTGAAACAAATGGCTATGATATGTATATGACAGAGGGGCACAACCCACAGTTTGTTATTGACAAGTATCCGTCTGATGAAGAAATAATTTCAGAATATATTGATTTCAGCAATGACAAACTGCTGGGACATTATGGAGAACCATTTCCGCAGGAAGAAACATCCGGCGCGCGGAATGTCAGCATTCCTGCCGATTACCCTGCAATAGATGTTATTGCAGACGGCAATGCCCTGCTGAGTGCCAATATTCTGACACAGAGAATCACCCCCTGTGTAGAACTTTCTTCCACACTGCTGCAGCCGGAATTCAATTACCGTATGCTGTTAATACAGCTGTCCGGCCAGGAGGATGAAAATTTCTGCTATTACAATATTTTCCCTGTGGTAGAGTACAACAAACAGTTCAAAACCACCAATATGGAAAAGATAATGCGCCAGCTGATGGGCGATTATGAGTGGAGGGGACTAACAGATTTTGGCCCGCCTCCTAACGGCAGCTACAACGAGACCACACAGTCTTATGAATTTTCCACCGATTTCGGCTGGGGTGTACAGTTTTATCACACAGAGGGTTATATCTGGAGTGAATTTGCAAACAACACACAGGTAATCAGCCATTTTGAGCTTTGGGGCCCTGTGAAAGACAGCCCTGACCCGGACCACGAATCCTACGGCAATTACAGACTTGTTTACGACATTGTAACCGAAGACGGAGAAACCTTCCTGCGCTTCAACAGATATGAAAAAGAATAACAAAAGCGGAGATATCTCCGCTTTTATTTTACTTTTATTTCAAATAGTGGTATGATATAAAGGTTAAAGAAAAGAAAGAAGGCGATATTTTTAATGAAAAAGTATCTTGATATATTTTTCAGCTTTTTCCGTGTGGGCGGGCTGACTTTTGGCGGCGGGCTGGCAATGCTGCCTATACTTGAAAGAGAAGTGAACGAAACCCACGGCTGGCTGACAAAGGAAGAAATTGCAGATTATTATGCACTGGCACAGTGTGCACCGGGCATTATTGCCATTAACACCAGTGTGCTGTGCGGCAACCATATTGCAGGTGTGGCCGGTGGTATCGTAGCCGCCTTTGGCGTGGTGGTGCCGTCAATCATCATAATTCTGATTATCGCCAGCGTGCTGAACAACTTTATGAGTGCCCCTGCCGTTGCGGCCGCACTGATGGGCATCCGTGCAGGTGTGTGTGCGCTGATTCTGAAAACTGTAATGAACCTGTCAAAGAAAAACGTGGTGGATACAGTTACATTTGTCACATTCTGTATAGCAATATTTGCCCTGACATTTATGGATATAAACCCTGTGGTACCTGTAGTATTTGGTGCTGTGGTGGGCATTGTGGCCAAAACATTTGGCAAAAAAGAAAAGGAGGATAAATAAATGATTTATTTCCGGCTTTTCTATGAATTCTGCAAAGTAGCCGTGCTGACCTTTGGGGGCGGTATGGCATCTATCCCATTCCTGCAGGAAATGGCTGTAAGCACAGGCTGGTTCACTCTGGAACAGTTGACAGACTTTATCGCCATAAGCGAAAGCACCCCCGGCCCTATTGCTGTAAATATAGCCACATATGCAGGCTACAACACAGCTGGCTATCTGGGCGGTGTGTGTGCCACAATGGGGCTGGTATTCCCTGCCATTGTTCTGATGACAATTGTGGCAAAGTTTATCACAGCATTCCGCGACAACAAATATATCGACCGGGCATTTTACGGTCTGCGCCCCTGTGTGCTGGCACTTATCCTGTCTGCACTTATCGGTATTGCAAAGGTTACCCTGATTTACGAAGGTGCAACCCTTGCCACCCTGTTTTCAGCCATAAACTGGCGCACCTGCTTTATATTTGCCCTTGTAGCAGTATTACAGAATGTAAAACAATTCAAAAAATTACATCCTGTAGTATTTTTGGGTTTGTCTGCCGTGTTGGGTATCGTGTTATTTTAATAAAAGTTAAAACAGGCATCTTGCGATGCCTGTTTTTTTATTCTTGCTTATCTGAAAAAGATTTCAGCGCCATACAGAAAACAGCTATACCTGTCATTGTAAAACCTGAATAAACATCAATGCTGCCCAGTGCTGAAGAAACCACCAGTGTTACTCCCATTGCCAGGGGTACAGCTTTCAGTACAATATCCATTATCTTTTCGGCTTTGTTTTCCTGTGGCTGTGGGGCAGGGGCTTCCTTTATACGCAGCATTTCATCAACCGTGATGCCAAATATTTCTGCAAGGCGCGGCAGGCTGTCCACATCCGGGCAGGACAGGTCGCGTTCCCATTTGGAAACAGCCTTGTCTGTAACACCCATTTTTTCAGCCAGCTGCAGCTGTGTCATATTATGTTCTTTTCTCAATGTGGCAATCATTGTGCCAAGTGTCTGATTGTTCATATTTTTCTCCTTTTGCTTTGATGATTTCATCATAAAGCAGGGATGCAGTATTCTCAACCGACCGGTGGTTTAGTTGTGTGGCGGTATGGTTTAGCTGCAGTTTAGTTATAAAAATAGGCGGTTTAGTAAACCAATAATCAAAATGTCATTCCGAGCATAGCGGGGAATGACATTGATTTGTTTAAAACCTTTTTAATTTTATGCTTTTGGACCGATTTCCAGTTCTGCATAGTGTTCTTTCATTGCTTCAATGCAGATTGCGGCAACTTCTTTAACTTCCATGCCCAGCATTTCACAGCCTTTTTTGATAACTTCACGGTTGCATTTGGCTGCAAATTTTTTGTCTTTGAATTTTTTCATAAAACTGGAAATTTCCATATCTGTAATACCCAGAGGGCGCATTCTTGCAGCAGCCTGGATAATGCCTGTCAGTTCATCAACTGTGAACAGGGATTTTTCCATATTTGTGTGCGGTTCCACGTCATTTCTCAATGTGTAGCCGTGGGACAGGATGGCACGGATTTCTTCATCTGTCAGACCTGCTTCTTTCAGTGGGCCTGCTGTATGATCCAGATGTTCTTCCGGGTGCTGCTGATAGTCATAATCGTGCAGATAGCCGATAGCTTTCCAGTGGTTTTCGTCTTCACCGAAATGTTTTGCCAGACCGCCCATTGCATACATTACATTTTTTGCGTGCAGGATAAGGTGTGGTTCTGTAGTTGTTGTGGCAAGCAGTTCGTTTGCTCTTTCAAGTGTAAGCATATTTTTTCTCTCCTTGATATAACGGTTTCAATATATTCAATAATAGCATTGTTTATCCGGTAAAACAATGATTTTCAAACAAAAAGTGTGAAATTATTTTTATGGCAGTCAATAAGACCATCAGCCTTCATACGGGACAGTTCCCTTGACAGGGCACTGCGTTCCACCCCCAGAAAGTCTGCCAGCAGGCGGCGGTCAAGGTCGATTGTAAAGCTGTTGCTGCCCTTTATCTGCCGCTGCCATTCAAGATATGCCAGCACTTTGGCACGGACGCTTTTCAGCATAAGGATATCCATCCTTCTGTTCTGTGCAAAGTATTTAAGGGATATGTTCTGTATCATATTCTGCAGTACGCGTTGTGTCAGCGGATGGGATGAAAACAGCAGCTGCTGATAGTCTATCAGCATAACTGTGCAGTCTGTCTGTGCCTGTACTGTAACAGGGCTGGCAAAGCCGTTTGCACCGGACAGCACATCCCCGAAAATTTTGTTGGTGTCAAGGCGGGAAACTATTATCTCCTCCCCTTCCGGAGTGTATTTTTTGCCCACTGCACTGCCGGACAGCAGTATGCCTATATTGTGGATAATATCCCCCTGGCGCACAATTATTTCCCCTGTTGTGTAGCGTTTTTCTGTGTGGGGTGTGGCAGAAAGAATATCCGTGATTTCTGCCCGCGTCAGACCGCGGAAAAGTATATTCTGTGTAAGCAGCTGCATAATAACCTCTTTTTTGTTGCAACAGCAACATTTTTAATAATATTATACAACAAAAAAGACCGGCTGAAAAGCAAAAATGTCATTCTGAGGCTGAAAGCCGAAGAATCGCACATGCGCCATAAAAGGGGACACACCCTGATTTGTCAGTTATGCGATTCCTCGCTTCGCTCGGAATGACACTATATATTTTTATTATAATTATTCAAACAGATAGTTTGCTGCAGCTGTGCCTGCAATAGCACCGTCTGCTGTGGCTGTAACCAGCTGGCGCAGGGATTTTGTTCTTGTGTCACCTGCTACAAAAACACCAGGGATGTTTGTTGTGCAGCTTTCGTCAGCAGAAATATAGCCGTCTGTCATATCAACTTTGCCTGCAAACATATCGTTCTGTGGAATAAGACCAACAGCAACAAATACTGCAGATGTTGCCAGCACTCTTTCTTCTTCTGTCTTTACATTTTTTACGCGCAGTGATTCAACCTTGCCCATACCGTCAATTGACAGAGGGATTGTATCGTAAAGAATTTCGATTTTAGGGTTGGAAAGCACTTTTGCAACTTCGTGTTTTGCACCGCGGAATTCGTCACGGCGGTGGATAAGATAAACTTTTTCACATACACTTGCCAGATATACAGCATCTTCCAGGGCTGTGTTGCCGCCGCCTACCACAACAGCTGTTTTGTCTTTGAAGAAAAGACCGTCACAGGTTGCGCAGTAGCTTACGCCTGCACCCAGCAGTCTGTCTTCGCCTGGGATTTCCAGTTTTCTTCTTACAACGCCTGTTGCTATGATAACTGCCTTTGCCTGATATTCACTGCCGTCAGCACATTTCAGTGTTTTGATTTCACCTTCCAGCTGTGTGTCTGTAACAGCTTTGTATTCGATTGTTGCGCCAAAGCCAACAGCCTGTTCATAAATGCTCATAGCGTATTCAACGCCGCTTACCTTGCCAAGAGCCGGATAGTTTTCCACTTCCGGTGTGTTTATAATCTGGCCACCGTGCACGTTTGCTTCAAATGTGATAGTGTTAAAGCCTGCTCTCTGTGCATAAATAGCGGCTGACAGACCTGCAGGACCTGCACCGATAATAGCGATATCGTAAATCATTTCTTTTACCAATAATTACCTTTCGTCCATAGTTTTTCATATTACTGCATAATATTATACTAAATCAATAAAAATTATACTGTGATAAAATCACATTTAAAATAATATTTCACATTTTTAATTGTGAAATAACATTTTTTTAACACACCGGTTTCATATCATATTTTTTACAGACATATTTCAGCAATTGTCCCGGCACAAAGGCTGTATAATATAAAAAATATGATTAAGGAGAAAATATGAATATTCTTGTTACTCTGGACAAGGGGTATCTGCATGCGCTGTGCGTAATGCTGAAATCGCTGCTTATTTCCCACCCCGATGTCCATTTCAACATATACGTACTGAATTCTTCCCTTACCGATGAAGATTTTGAAACAGTAAAGCTGTCCCTGCCCAGCGGCAGGCTGACTTTGCACGATATCAAGGCTGATGACAGTCTGCTGGCTGATGCCCCTGTGACAGACAGATATCCGAAAGAGATGTATTACAGGATTTTTGCAGCCCTTTTCCTGCCGGAAGATGTGGACAGGGTGCTGTATCTGGACCCGGATATTGTGGTAATACGCAGACTGGACCGGCTGTACAATATCGAACTGGGAGACTGCTATTTTGCGGCGGCAAGCCATGTGGGCAGATTTCTCACCAATATAAATGCAATCCGCCTGCAGATGGAAGACGATGCCCCCTATATCAACAGCGGCGTTATGCTGATGAATATAGCGCTTCTCAGACAGGAACAGGATTTTGACGCTGTTTATGAATATATAAAACAGAACAGACGTCTGTTGCTGCTGCCAGACCAGGATGTGATAAGTGCAATTTACGGCAACAGGATAATGGGTATAAACCCTTTTATATACAATATGGGCGAAAAGCTGATGCTGCACCCGGTGGCCATCAGAAACGGAATTACACCCGGATGGGTGGATGAAAACAGCGCCATAATCCATTATTACGGCAAAAACAAACCGTGGAAAGACCACTATATAGGTGTGCTGGACAAATATTACAATGATACTGTAAATGCAAATACACCCATATAATCCAGATTAAAATTCAGTAAAGGTATTTATTTTTGTACTCAATTAATATATATTAGATATATGAAAGGCGGTGTGCATATGAACAAAGCAGGTATTTCTATAGGCGGACTGGCTGCAGGGGCTGCGGCTGTGACGGTGTTTCTCCACTGGCAGAACAACGGTGTGCGCACCAGCCGATATGTGTATTCTGACCACAGGCTGCCACAGGGATTCAAAGGTTTTAAAATACTGCATATTTCTGACTATCACAACAGCCGGCAGATGCACAGAAAGATAATAAATCTGTCCCGTGCTGAAGGTGCAGACATAACAGCAATTACAGGGGACCTGTTTGACTGCCGCCGCACAGATGTGGCCGCCGGGCTGGCACTGGTAAAGGACTTGGTAAAAATTGCCCCGGTGTATTATGTGACAGGCAATCACGAGTCAAAGATAGAAAACATTGCCGCCATAAAAGAAGAAATCTCCCGGCTGGGAGTGAATATTATTGAAGATAAAAAGATAAGGCTGGAAAGAAACGGCGATGCCATTACGCTGATGGGTGTGCAGGACCCCCGTTTCTACATTGATGAAAATGACGAAAAAAGGGACAGGCATATTTTCCGCAATCATCTGCTGAATTTCACCAAGGGGGATGACAGTTTCAAGGTATTGCTGTCTCACAGACCGGAGTTTATACACACCTACCGTGACAGCGGCATTGCCCTGGCGCTGACAGGCCATGCACACGGCGGGCAGTTCAGCATACCTTTTACAGATATCGGTGTTTTTGTGCCAAATCAGGGGCTGTTTCCGCCTTATGCGGCAGGTATGAAAAAGCTGGACGGCACAACAATGATAATCAGCCGCGGTATAGGCAACAGCGTGTTCCCTTTCCGTCTGTTCAACAGGCCGGAAATCGTAACTGTGGAATTTGAATAAAAGAAAGGAGATGTATTACACATCTCCTTTTAATATTTTCACTGTATGTACCAGCAGAAAACTGATAATCGCAAAGGTGGACACCGGTGCAAGGCAGCTGAGCATAGACAGGACTATCATATTCAGTCTTGTCTGTGCAAAGTAATTGATGATGTGAAAACCCACCCAGATAATAATCAGTCCGACAAGCACATCCCTGAATTCATCCCTGCACCTTACTGCAAAATTGCGCAGCACAACACCAACCAGCAGGCCCACAATAACCAGCCCTGCGTGGAAATAATTTGTAGTGGTGAAAAGAAAAATTTCCCAGCTGAAGAATTTTGCCAGCATAATATCACATCCTTTTATTAAATAATAAAAGATAAATGTGATAAATACAAGAAAAGGCAGGTATACCCTGCCTTTTGTGCTATAAGCTGTCTGACAGACCGAAGCTGATGTTCAGACCCATATTTACTTTTGCCAGGTCGGCATCATCCAGCCTGCCTGTCTTTTCTTTCAGACGCTGTTTGTCTATGGTGCGTATCTGTTCCAGCAATACCACGCTGTCTTTTGCCAGACCGCAGCTGTCCCCTCTGATTGCAATATGTGTGGGCATTGCAGTTTTGTCCTGTCTGGATGTGATTGCCGCTGCTATCACCGTGGGGGAATGGCGGTTGCCCACATCGTTCTGAACTATAAGTACCGGTCTTGTGCCGCCCTGTTCACTGCCTATGACAGGGCTTAAATCTGCATAGAATACCTCTCCGCGTTTTATTTCCATATTTTTACACTCCTGTAATCTGTTTTGTGTATACAGTGTGGGCAGCTGCAAGTCTTTTATACAGGATAAAAGTGACAATTCTCTTATTGTGAATTTTTACCATATTCCATAGATTTTGCGGCATATATATGATAAAGTATAGGTATTAAAAAAACGGGGAGATATTATGAAAAGTTCTTTCAGAAATGTAACAAGAGTGGTTGCCATTTTTACTGTGGCAATACTGATTTTTGCCTTTGGCGGCAGGGTGATAAGCTCTGTGGGCAATATTGACAATGACGGCGCCATTGTGGATACAGACGGCGCATATGGGGATGCAAAGTCTGATTTCAGCCAAAACGGACTGAAGGCTGTGTGGATAAGCTATATAGAGTTCCAGTCTGTGGATTTTTCCACACAGGAAAGTTTTACGGCAGATATTAAAGAGATGTTTGCCAACTGTAAGGATATGGGGCTGAACACAGTGATTGTCCACGCGCGTTCTTTCGGGGATGCTTTCTATAAATCAGCCTATTTCCCATACAGTCATATCATCACAGGCACACAGGGCACTGACCCGGGCTATGACCCGCTGGAAATAATGGTGGATATTGCCCACGATACAGGTCTGCGCATTGAAGCCTGGGTAAACCCATACAGGGTAAGGCTGTACAACCACCCCAAAGCCCTGTCTGCTGACAACCCTGCACAGAGAGAAGAACTGACTATAACTGTGGAAAGCGGCATATATTATAACCCTGCCCTGCAGGAAGTGCGTGACCTTGTGACAGAGGGTGTGCTGGAAATAGTGAGAAATTACAAGGTGGACGGCATTCATTTTGACGATTATTTCTATCCCGACACAGCAGAAGAAATTGACGCCGGTGACTATGCGGCATATAACGGCAGCCTGTCCCTGGAAGACTGGCGCAGGGAAAATGTGAATATGCTGGTGCGCCAGGTTTATGCCGCCATCAAGCAGGAAAATGAAAATATTACCTTTGGCATAAGCCCACAGGGCAACGATGACAACAACTATCATATGCAGTATTCTGACATTGGTCTGTGGATGAGTGAAGAAGGCTATGCAGATTACATAATGCCGCAGCTGTACTGGGGTTTTGACTATCTGACAAAAAGCGGCAGTGACAGATACGGCTTTAAAAATTTAAGCTACAGCTGGTCACAATATAAAAAGGCCGACGGTGTAAAACTGTATATCGGGCTGGGGGCATACCGCCTAGGCGACGGAGACGGCGGTGCAAATGACCAGAGCGAATGGGAAAGCGGAAACAATATTGCAAAAATGATACAGGTTATCAAAGCAAATCCAGATCTGGACGGATATGGCATATACAGCTACAACAGTCTGTTTGACAGCAGTACATACGCCGACCTGAAAGCACGGGAAGTGCAGTCAATCACAAAAGAAAACAACGGATAAATTATAATCCTTTCATTATACACGCCGTATTTTTATCCGGTTGACTATTGAGTCAACAGTATTTATAATTGAATTATCAAATAAAAAGGATTAATTGATATGATTATTGCATTTTTAATCAGCTTTACCGCCTGTATTGTCGGCGCAATATGCGGTATGGGCGGCGGTGTTATTATAAAACCTGTGCTGGACTTTATACAGTTTGGCAGTGCAAGTACAATCAGCTTTATGTCCGGCTGCACTGTGCTGGCAATGACCACATATTCCGTGGGCAAAACCCTGATAAACAGGGAAAAAACCGTGGAAATGAAAACTGTGACTCCGCTGGCAATCGGTGCGGCCATAGGCGGCATAATGGGCAAAAGCCTGTTTAATGCAGTGCGCGATATGTTCACAAACCGCCAGATGGTGGGGGCTGTGCAGGCAGGCGCACTGGCTGTGATAACAATTGCCACATTGGTTTATACATTAAACAAAGAAAAAATCACCACCAAAAACATACAGGGGCCTGTGGGCTGCTTTGCAATAGGCCTTGTGCTGGGTGTGGTGTCCAGTTTCCTTGGTATCGGCGGCGGACCTATCAATCTGGTGGTGTTCTATTACTTTTTCAGTATGCAGACAAAGGTTGCAGCCGCAAACAGCCTGTATGTGATTCTGTTCAGCCAGGCGGCCAGTGTTGTTTCCACTTTTGTCACAGGTGTGCCGGAATTTGAACTGCCAAAACTGCTGCTTATGATGGCCGGTGGCGTGTGTGGCGGCATTGTGGGCAGAAAACTGTCAAAGAAAATGGACAACAAGGCTGTGGACAAGCTGTTTATACTGCTGATGTGCTTTATTATAGGCATAAGTTTCTACAATGCATATGTTTATGCTGTCGGATAAATTATTTATAACCACTCTGCAAAGGGTGGTTTTTTTATGCAGCAATTTACAATCCGTCTTTGTTCTGTTATACTGAAATTACGGAGGTATGCATATATGCGTTGGCTGTATTTTATCTGGCAATAAGCTGAATTTTATTTAATAATTGGCGTCTTTTTGTAAAGGCGTTGTTTACTGTTGTCATTTAAAAGGAGAAACATATGGATACACGATTCAGACAACTGAAAGAAAAATTTGAAAATATATATTTTGTTACAGGCACTGCCTATGCCGGCAAGTCCACACTGGTGAAAAATCTGGCTGAAAAACACAACGGTATAGCCTGTGAAGAAAACTGGCACGACAACTGGGATGGTGAGCTGACCGCGGAAGAATTTCCGGGGCTGTGCTACACACGCGACCTTGCGGACTGGCACGATTTTGTGCGCAGAAGCCCCCAGGAATATTTTGACTGGACAGAGTCTGTGGCAAAGGAATGTGAAAAAATAGAGCTGATAATGCTGGAAGAGCTGGCACAGCAGGACAAGCCTGTTTTTGTGGACACAAATATCAGCCCGGAAACGCTGCATGAAATATCTGATGAAAACCACGTGCTGATTATGCTGGCAGACCCGCAGATATCCGTGAATCTGTTTTTCAACAGACCGGACCGGGAAAAGCAGTTTTTATACAGACTGATGCTGGAGGAAGCTGACCCACAGGCCGCACTGGACAATTTCAGAAAAGGGCTGGAAATGATAAACAGCCAGGAAAAGTATGATTATTATCTGAACTGCGGTTTCAAAGTGATTCTGCGTGATGAAAACAGGACACCGCAGCAGACTGTGGAACTGGCGGAAAAGCTCTTGAAATTGGATACACCTGTAAAATATTAAGATATTATACTGCCGGCCTGTGTATTGCACACAGGCCGGTAAATTATAGTTTAGCGTCGTCATTGCCCTTAAGGGCAATGCATGCCGGTTTTCCGTGGAAGGCAACTTGTTGCCGACCGCGCGCAAATGCGAGCCGCGCCCGAAGCGAGCAAGGCCATAAAAAAGCTGAAATGCCCACTCAACCATATAAATATTAGCCGCGTTGCGGCGTTCCTTACAAAGGGCGGTTCGTGAACCGCCCCTGTCATTCTGAAGGAGCAAAGCGACTGAAGAATCTTTGCTCTGTAAAATTTTACAGAGCAATAGTTTTGCAAATAATTATTTCTTTTGTGCAATTGAAGGTTTTTGACGCTGCGCTGGCGTTACTTTTGGTGGCAAAAGTAACCAAAACCGCGGGGGTTGCGATTCCCCCGCACCCCTAAACGCGGAATATGTACCATATTGCCTTACATACAGAAGCGCTACTGCTCACATCCGTTCGCAACGCGCATTAGTTTTATGTGTATGTCGGCATATACATATTTATTATCAGGAGGGGTTACACCCCTCCGTTACACCACCCCCGTAGGGGCGACCTGTGGTCGCCCG